>CAYGRH010000378.1:0-3192 GCA_964352165.1 uncultured Hyphomicrobiaceae bacterium
GAGCACATCAAAGGCTTTATCGCCTCGCAGAAGGAATTGGCGGAATTCGCCGAGAAGATCCAGAGCGCCGACACAGCGAAGGCCGAAGAAGAGCTGCAGAAAGAACTCGACGACATGGCCGTGAAGTACGGCTTCGCGAATTTCGATGAACTCGACGATGTCTCCGGCAACATCTCAATCGTGATGGCAGGCTTGGATGCTGAGACGGGCGAGTACGTCGATCCGATAACGTCGCTGAAAGAGGAAATTGCGGACGTCAAAGCCGATAACAGCCTCGAAGCGAAGGAAAAGGAACAACTTCTCGAAGAACTCGATGAAGCGCTGAAGACGACGCCTCCGCTCAAGTTCGAGGAAAATATCGCGCTTGTCTCGAAGTACCGCACAGAAATCGAAAAAGCGCTGGAGTAACGGTCCCGCGGACATGGCGAGCCCTATCCGCGAGGCGCAAAGCTCGCCCCGTCCATGGGGCCCGCAATGGCGATCAGGCCACCCGATTGATCCGCCCGGCAGCATTGAGCCGATAGCAACGTGCTGGCAGATTGGTAGCAGATCAGCCGACAGCGAGCGCGCATCAGCAGGAAGCCGGCCATTTGGCCGGCCGGGAGTGAAATCAAGCCGATGGAAAATCAAGCCGGGACCCAGCCGTCTCACAATCCTAACGAGGACGCAGCCACCGCATCGGCAGAGGCGTTCGTCACGACGTCTCATCCCGAACCTGGCATCGCCGTACTGACGCTCAACCGGCCAAAGGCGCGCAACGCCCTATCGCGCGGCATGATGGCGGCGATGCGCAATGAGATCGATCGCCTGACCGCTGACATGGACACAAAGGCCATCGTCATGGCGGCCGCTGGCCCCGTTTTTTGCGCCGGCCACGACCTCAAGGAATTGACTGCCCGCAGGGCCGACACGGATGGCGGCAAGGCATTCTATGAGGCCACCATGGCCCAATGCGCCGACCTTATGCAGGCGATCGTAAACTGCCCCAAGCCGATCATCGCAGCCGTCCACGCAATGGCGACTGCCGCCGGCTGCCAATTGGTCGCCTCCTGCGATCTGGCGGTGGCGGGAATAGAAGCCAAATTCTGCACGCCGGGCGTCAATATCGGACTGTTCTGCTCAACGCCGATGGTCGCGCTTTCGCGCAACATCTCGCGCAAGCGGGCCATGGAAATGCTCCTGCTGGGCGAAGTCATCGGCGCATCGGATGCGACCGATTACGGCCTCGTCAATCGGGCGGTGCCCCAAACCGATTTGATGGAAACCGCTTTGTCATTCGCACGGCGTATCGCCGAGAAATCTCCCGCCACGGTCGCCATCGGCAAACAGGCGTTCTACGCCCAGGCCGAGATGCCGCTAGACCGCGCATATGATTTCGCAGCCGACGTTATGGTCCGTAACATGCTGTTCAAAGACGCTCAGGAAGGCATCGGCGCATTTCTGGAAAAACGCGATCCCAAGTGGACCGGAAATTGATCCCTCATCTCACTCCTCAGGTCTATTGTAACGCATGACCCAATCGTCTCAAAACCCGATCCCCCAACGTCTCTCGATCGTCACGCTTGGCGTCAGCGACGTCGCCACGTCGCGCATCTTCTATGAAGCGCTGGGCTTCAAGACTTCGAGCTTTGAAAGCAACGGCGTGGCCTTCTTCGATATGGGCGGCACCGTGCTGGGCTTGTTTCCCCGTCCCGAACTCGCCAAGGACGCGGCCGTCCCCGACGATGGTAGCGGCACATTCCTGAACGCCTCCTGCGCAATCAATCTTCCCTCCAAGACGGCCGTTGACGACGCGCTGGCCTTCGCCGAAAGTGATGGCGCTCGGATCACCAAACCGGCCGAGGAGGTTTTCTGGGGCGGCTACTCCGGCTACTTCGCGGACCCCGACGGCCATCTGTGGGAGATCGCGTACAATCCAGGCTGGCCGCTCGACGAGCAAGGCCATCTCGTGATACCGCCTCCCGCATCATGAATCACGACAGATACACCGACGACGAAATCGCCAACCTGCTGAATGATGTGCGCACTTTCGCATTCATCGGTGCCAGCGCCAATGTTTCGCGGCCCAGCTATTTCGCCATGAAATACATGCTGGCCAAGGGATACTCGGTCCACCCGGTAAATCCCGGACACGCCGGACATGAGATCCTGGGGCAAAAAACCTACGCAACGCTGGCCGACTGCCCCGCCCCAGTTGATGTCGTCGACATCTTCCGCAATTCGCAGGCGGCAGTAGATATCGTTCGTGAGGCGATCGCGCTGAAGGATAAGCTCGCCATCAAGGCCATCTGGATGCAGCTTGGTGTGCGCAACGACGATGCGGCGCGCGAAGCCGAAGACGCCGGCCTTCGTGTGATCATGAACCGCTGCCCGAAGATCGAGTACGGCAGGCTTTCCGGAGAGATTGGCTGGGCCGGCGTCAACACGCGCCGCGTCACGTCCATCAGGCCCAAGCTGGCACCCGGCGGCGTGCAACGCCAGATGATTGGCGATAGGCGCCCATAGGATCTCGACGCTATGCCGCAGCGCCGTCACGCCCGCGCATCAGCCGCTTCCAGCCGAGCATTCCGAGCCAGATCATCAGCGGCACCCAGTAGGCGAAGAAATATAGCTCGCTCCAGCTCACGCCGCCCGGCAGTCGGGGAATCTGCAGGACGATCGCAAAAATCGTCATAGCAAAAAGCGCGGGATGGGGAACCCGCACGAGTAGCGCCACCAGGAAACCGAAGTACCAGGGATAGTGCGGCGAGGTGAAGAATACGAACGCGGCACCGATAAGCGCGACGGCCTCCGGTTTGATTTCATCGCGACCGCGCAGGAAGAACGCCCATGCCGCCAGCGCGAACAGAATGATCATCGCCAAAGCGAGGTAGGCGGAAGCTGGCGGGTCGGCGATGGAAAAATCACGCAGCAGCCAGACCGGATGAAAGCCCCAACCCGCTCGATAACCTTCGCTGTCTAGATGCTTCCCGAGAAAGCCAAGGACGCCAAAGCCCGCCTCGCGCACATACGGCAGGTAAAAAGCGAGGCACGTCACAATGAGAGCGACCGGCATCCGCCAGTCCCATCGCCGCCACAACGCAGGCAACAGGACGATTGGGAAATATTTGACCAGCGCGGCGAGTCCGAAGGCAAAACCCAAAAGGCCCTGCCGCTTGGAAACGGCCGCCCAGATGCCAAGCGCAATAAATG
>CAYGRH010000379.1:0-3182 GCA_964352165.1 uncultured Hyphomicrobiaceae bacterium
CAACAAGTGCTGCCAGAATGCCGCCTGCCATCGCCAGCAGCGAGTTCATCGCAACCAGGCCCGAAACGCCACCGACGCTCTGCGCGCTCATCACGTTGAAGCCGAACCAGCCGATGCACAGCATCCACGAGCCCATCGCAAGCCATGGGATCGACGACGGCGGAATGCCACCGGCACCCTTGTCATACCGGCCCTTGCGCGCGCCCAGCCAGAGAACCGCACCCAGCGCGACCCAGCCGCCGAAGGCGTGCACGACGATGGAACCCGCAAAGTCGTGGAAATCCGCCCCGAACATGCCCTTGAACACGTTTTCCTGCAGCCCGAAGTTGCCGTTCCACACAGCGCCTTCGATCAACGGGTAAGCGAGTCCGACCAGCAGCGCCGTCGCCGCGCACTGCGGCACGAATTTCGCCCGTTCGGCGATACCGCCCGACACAATCGCCGGAATGGCGGCTGCAAACGTACAAAGAAAGAAGAATTTGACCAGCGTAACGCCTTGCGGGCCGAACACGTCCCCGCCTGCCGCCCCCGACAACGTAGAGGCACTCACCAGGAACGAAACGCCGTAGGCAATCGTGTAACCGATGAAGAAATAGGCCAGCGTCGAAATCGCAAAGTCGACGATGATTTTAACGAGCGCGTTGACCTGGTTCTTGTGGCGAACCGTGCCGACCTCGAGAAAAGCAAACCCCCCGTGCATGGCGAACACTAGGATCGCCCCCATCAGGAGGAAAAAGACATCAGAGCCGTGCTGTAAATTTTCCAAAACCCGTCTTCCCCGTTTTCATTATTTTTGCCCTGCAATTAGGCATGCGCCCTTTGAATGGCCGCTTTGCCTAGTTCCACATCGGAATGATCAAGAAGCGTGCCAGTATGTTAATCTTTCGGTAACCATCTGAGATCACACACTGATTAAACTTTGGCCATGCATCGACCCCCAACAACTGCCTGCTTAATCAGCAAGCAGAACGCTTCGATCCGCCTATTTTTTATGCAGGCCGAATTGTTTCACGTGAGTCAATTCAGAAAAGCCGCCGCAAAGAAACATCGAATAAATCGAAACAAGCCATTGATTAGAAACAAAAAACCCGCACCAAAGGCGCGGGTTTTGAGTTTTCAGTTCTCAGCGAACGGGATTACCGCATCCGCCTTGGGTTCTTATACAGATCCGCTTCCTGCCGCTCGAGCTTCGGCTGGTGCTTGCCCGCAATCACGTCGTGCCACAGCCGCCACATATGCCAGCGCGCACCGCGGTTGAAGATGATCAACCCGGAAAACAGCTTGAGCACGGTCAGCAGCTTCTTGTCGTTGTACTCCTGCTTCAGGCGCCCGCGCCACTTGCCTGCAATCGACAGAATCTGACCGTCGATGTACCCGATTGCCTCGTCCTTCTGGTTGTAGAGCGTATAATCACCGCCAACATTGATCAGCGCGCGCTTCAGCCTGAAATATTCTGGCTTTCCGTCGATCATCAGGAAGAACGAAAAGTGCTCGGGCAACAGCGGCCATTTGAACGCCGAGCGCTCAAGATAGATCATGAAATCATCGTCGTTGGTGTTGATCGAATAAGCCGTCACCGGCAGACCGCGCGACCCCATCGTGAGCTGCAACGACCGCCCGATCATCAGGTCCATGGTCGCGCGCCAGTTCAATTTGTCCGAAAACATTTTGAACACGAGCCGGCGATCCGTCCCGGTCTTTTCCTTCCAGAGATCCTTACGGTAGCCGAGAAGACCCGTGCGCTTTCCGTCCTCGATAATCTCGGCATAAATGTCCATGTCGGCCGTAAACTGGCGCGATTTCGCGCGGTTTCGCGACCGTTTGTAAACGCCGAATTCCGTGGTGTTGAAGTCCGTCAGCCAGACGTCGATGACGAAGTGGTGCCAGCCAGCCTTGCTGGTGCTTTTCTTCGCGGTGCGTTTCGAAACCGGCCGGTCGTCGACGTTGCTCGCGCCGCGCGAAAGAACTTCGTCGCGGGCTTCGCGGGCTGCATCGTCCGCCGCGGCGTCCGCTTCTGCGGCCAGGCTTCGCGGTGTGCCTTCGGTCATTGTTGCCTCCGAATTCCTCGGATGCACCACCGCCAAATGCCCACCCATTGAAGGACGAAGAGCTGCGCCGATCACACCCGGTTTAAAAAACTGGAACGCTGAACCAACGCCGAATCACTAACGAAACGTTAACACCTCCGCCCAAGGAGCCCGCAACGCCATTCACCGCTTTCTGGGAATTACAGTGTTGACGATGGAGCAAATCGCAAGGGATCGCGCACGCAGGACCTACCGCCCACCGAAAATTGCAGAGCCGACGCGGACATGCGTGGCCCCAAGTTGTACGGCGGTCTCAAAATCGCTGCTCATGCCCATGCTGAGACCTTTAACGCCGCAATCCGCCGCAAGCTTCTTCAGAAACGCGAAGTGAACCGCGGGCTCTTCATCGACGGGCGGAATGCACATCAGCCCGGAAATCGTCAGACCGAACTCGTCCCGGCACTTCGCAACGAAGGCTTTCGCTTCAGCCGGCATAACGCCAGCCTTTTGCGGCTCCTCGCCCGTATTCACCTGTACGAAGAGTTCGCGCTGCTTACCCTGCTTTTCCATCTCGGTTGCCACCGCACGCGCGATCTTTTCGCGGTCAATGGTGTGGATGACGTCGAATAGCTCGACGGCCTCCGCGGCTTTGTTGGATTGCAGCGGCCCGATGAGATGCAGCCTGATGCCGGAATACCGGTTCCACAGCTCCGGCCACTTCCCCTTGGCTTCCTGCACCCGGTTTTCGCCGAACGAGCGGTGCCCGGCATCCAGCACCGGCACAATGTCCTCGGCCCCGAACGTTTTGGACACAGCGATCAGCTCGATTTCGCCAGCCTGCCGACCTGCCTCGGACGCGGCTGCCGAAATCATAGCCGTAACGTCCGCAAGCCGCCCCGCCGCCCCTGAAACTTCTGTCGTCATTCTTCAATCACCCGAAAAACCTTCGGCCACACGGGCCGGATAAGACGCCAGCTTGACCGTGCGGGCGGTTTTAGTCTCTTTACGCGCTGTATACACCAACGCCTCAGCCCGCGCGGCAACCGCGCTACAGGCCGTCAGCACCAAGAACCTTACGGGAACCGATAGCACTCAGATGGCAAGCGAACGCTACAACGCGCCCGAGCGCGAAAAACACTGGCAGCAGGTCTGGGC
>CAYGRH010000380.1:0-3178 GCA_964352165.1 uncultured Hyphomicrobiaceae bacterium
TCGAAATACTGCGCGCCGGGGATATGCTCCGCGGAATATTCCGCACGAGCGTCACGGTTGGCTGTCGGCAGGTGCCATGAACCATCCAGCACAGCAATTCCAGGCGCACCCAGACGCTCGCCTAGCCACTCCGTCTCGACAACCCATTCGCGATTTGAATCCGGCACGTTTCGCTCCCAGTCGGTTTTTGTAGTTTTTTGCTAATTGGTTCCGCGTGATTTGACGGGCCTGCTCCTGTGCCCGCCGCTTCAACCGCTCTCGCGCATATCCGGCAACGCTGGCCCGCCATCGACAAGCCAATCCGGCGTCGGCAAACCTTTTGATTTGAGGAATTCCACATTGAAGATCTTGGACTGATACCGCGTGGCGTAGTCGCACAGGATCGTAACAATTGTCTTGCCCGGACCCAGATCGCGGGCAAGTGCAATCGCGCCGCTGACATTGACGCCGGAGGACGGCCCCAGCATCAGGCCTTCCTCGCGCAGCAGGGCAAACGTTTGAGCGAGCGAAACCTCGTCAGGGATGCGATAGGCGCGGTCGACCGTTACTCCTTCCAGGTTTGCGGTAATGCGCCCCTGGCCGATGCCTTCCGTAATCGAAGACCCTTCCGACTTGAGTTCGCCGTTCGTGTAGTAGCTGTAAAGCGCTGCACCGGGAGGGTCGGCAAGAGCGATTTGAACGTCTTTGTTCTTCGCCTTCAACCCGATCGACATACCTCCGAGTGTCCCGCCTGAACCGACAGCACAGCAAAAACCGTCGATCTTGCCCTCGGTATCCGCCCACACTTCTTCGGCCGTCGTCTCGATATGGGCTTGCCGGTTGGCGACATTATCGAACTGGTTGGCCCAGATGGCCCCGCCCGGTTCGGTTTCATTCAAGGCCGCCGCCAGTCGGGCCGAATATTTGATGTAGTTGTTCGGGTTCTTGAACGGAGCCGCAGGAACTTCAACGAGACGCGCCCCAAGCTGGCGGAGCGTTGCTTTCTTTTCTTCCGTCTGCGTCTCAGGGATCACGATGACGCTTCGGAAGCCCATGGAATTTGCGAGAACGGTAAGCCCGATCCCGGTGTTGCCAGCCGTACCCTCAACAATCGTTCCGCCCGGTTTCAGCGTTCCGCGGGCTATCGCATCCTTGATGATGAACAAAGCTGCCCGGTCCTTCACCGATTGGCCGGGATTGAGGAATTCAGCCTTCCCCAGGATCATACAACCGGTTTCTTCGGACGCCCGGCGAAGTTTGATGAGCGGCGTTCCGCCCACCGCATCTGCAACACTGGTCTTGAACTTCACGGGCCTGGGCCTCCTCGCTTCGCGCCAGCCTTGAACTCAGCCGTGCGCCTGGGTTGAGGGAAACTAAACATCGCACCTAGGGCCCGCAACACAAACAAAGCGTGTTTCACAAGACCACATCCGATCCGAAGGGGCGGGAGCCTGCCAAGGGCACAACGACGGTGTCGCAAAATAGAACGCCGCTTAACTGCCGATTAACCGCCGGCGCGTACCTTCTCGTCAAGACAAGCACACAACAGGCGGCGGCTCTCTCGCCCCTGTCCGCAGGAAGGGTTCAAGCTATGAAGACCGTGATTTCGGCCACCATGTTGACTGCCGCGCTGGCCATGGCCGGTTCGCTTTCGCTCGCAGCCCCCGCTGGCGCTGCCGACCTTTATGGCGGTTACCTAAAAGATACGCCCCCCACCTATCAGCCACGATCGGCTGTCGGGCCTTGCTACTTCCGCGCAGACGTCGGCGGCTCGATCTCCGGCGACCCGGACACGAAATGGCCGGTTTACAACGAACGTTTCACGGGTGATGCCAACCTTAACGGCACAATTGACCAGGGCGAAGTCTCCTATGATTTTGCGGGTGACAACGTCAACGACGTCTCCATGCAGAACACCTGGCTTGCCGATGTTGGCGTCGGTTGTGGATCTGGTTCGCGCGGCTGGCGCGGCGAAGCGCTGTTCACTTTCCGCGGAGACCGCGACCTCGATGGTATCCCTCACATTTACAACGGTACACGCATCGGTGATCCCGTAGGCACGCCACCAAACGACTTCGACGATCCGCTCCACACGTCGATCCAGTCCTACACGCTGATGTTCAACCTGTATTACGACCTTGGCAGCTACGCTGGCTTCGTTCCCTACGTCGGCGCAGGCGTCGGTGCCGCCTACCACCGTGTCGGTGAAACCTACTTCACGGAAAACCCCGCCCTCATCAACCGGATAGAAGGCAACAACGACATCGCGTTCGCCTGGAACGTTATGGCCGGCGTCGGCTACCAGATCTCCGAGCGCGCAATCCTCGACTTCGGCTACCGCTACATCGACATGGGTAAGGCTGAATCCGGCCGCGTCGACAGCGCAGGCTTCGTCAATCCAGCCGTCAAGTTCGACAACATCGACGCCCACGAATTCAAGCTCGGTCTGCGCTACCACTTTGGTAGCGACCGCGGCTGCTGTGATTACGCAGCGCTGAAGTAGTTCTCCGTTTCAGCCATTCAAGCGTGCGCTGAAGGCCGGTTCCCCTTGCGGGAACCGGCTTTCTCCGCGTTTAGGCTGCTCCGTCCGCCCAACAAGGCGGAACATCGCCGAACGCGCGCTAAGTATTTGAAATAACGATGAGACGTCATCTGCTGACCGGGCACTCAGCCGGAATGCAACGATAAACCGCGATCTGACCTTGCTCTGAGGCACTGACACCCGATATATGAGCGCGAATACATCTGGTCAGCGCTGTGTCGATTTACAGCGCGGCTGGGCTTGTCATCGTGCTTTACCCCGCCTGTTTGCCCATTCGCGCAACTGCGGGTGCAACCCCCGGTGAGACATGCTAGTTACCCGTTTCCGGCCTTGCCGGCGACGGGGTTTGCGGGCGTGGTGGAATTGGTAGACACGCCAGATTTAGGTTCTGGTGGCCTTGGCTGTGGGGGTTCAAGTCCCTCCGCCCGCACCACATCGGTACTCATCCGCTTTCGTGAACGCGGATGCTTGCCACGGCTTGCGGCCAGTAACCTTCGGGTACGGCGCAATAGTCGATTGAAGAAATTCGCGCAGTCCGTCGCCGGCGGATTGCTTTCGTTCGTTTTGGCAGAGAGCCTGATGAACGTCGTCACAGGTTTAATTGGAAGAAGCGTAGGTTGAGCTCGATGCAGGTCAAGGAAACGAATACGGACGGCT
>CAYGRH010000381.1:0-3156 GCA_964352165.1 uncultured Hyphomicrobiaceae bacterium
GAATGCGCGGGATCGGTCGGACGATGGGTTTGCAACAGGAAGTCCGAGAACCCGATGATGGCGGTGAGCATGTTGTTGAAGTCGTGGGCGACGAAGCCTGCAAGTTTGCCGACGGCGTCCATCTTCTGGCTCTGCGCGAATTTTTCTTCGAGCGCCTTCTGCTCGGTGATGTCAATCACGTAGAGAATTGCAGCTTCGGCCGCCTCATTGCCCTGGGACAGCGGGCTCATGTAGACGCGGCGGGTAAATTCGCCCTTGGCTCCGGCCGTGATGTCGACGGGTGCGATGTTACCCTTGCCGGCGAGAACCTTTTCCAGGTTCGACGATACCGTCATTTCGAGATCGCCGTCGGCACCGCGCGTTAGGATTTCTTCCGCGGGCTGGCCGATGCCGCTGGTGCCGTCAATGATCATGCGCGAGAAGGCGGCATTGGTCGATGTGATGCGTCCATCGGGGGCGAGTGTCGCGATGCCGAAGGGCGCAGCGCGGAAGACGCGTGACGACTGCTGGGCAATTATCGATTTGTCGCCGCTGGCATCCTCGCCTTCGCGGTTGATGGCGGCGATGACGATGGCGTCCGAGCCGTCCGGTCCCGCACCGGCTACGCGCCGCGTCATAACGCTGACCGGCTGCATTAGTCCGTCCTCGCGGATCAGGTCGATGTCGATTGCGTTGCCGGCTTGGCCGGGAGCGCTGAGGGATGCCTGTTTTGCGTGGCCCATAATGAGTTCAGCACCGTCGGCTGACAAAAGCTCATTCAGGCGCAATTGGTTTTCGCCGGGACGCACCTTGTCCTGCAGGCCGAGCCAATCCGTCATGGTGTGGTTGAGGTGCTGGATCAGGCCATCCTCATTGGCCGCGATGAGGCCAACCGGCAGTCCGTCATAAAGCGCAAGAGTTGCATCAAGAGCAGACATCGCGTGCGTTGTGCGGGCGCGCTCGTCGGTGATGTCGGAAATGCGCCATATCACCAGCGGTCCGGTTTCGGCCTTGTTGGCGTGTTCATTGAATGGGGCAACACAGATGCGGACATCGGTTACATTTTTGCGCGGACCGATAGCGTCAGATGCCATTTTGACGGGGATGTCTTCGCTGGCCGGTTTACCGTGCTCGACCGCGCGCATGATGCGGAAGAGTGCTTGTGCGACTTCGGGTGTGCCACCAAGTGCGGTTTCAAGGGTGGCAACATCCGCCAGCCCGCCGTGCGACAGCAGATTGCCGCCGCGATTGTTTGTCCACACGGTAATGCCGTCAGGTGTCGTCAGCGTAATGGCGTCGGACAAATGATCGGCAACGGTCGTGGCGATATCGGCTTCGGGCAGACGCTCGCCGATGCGGATGTGTCCTGCGGCGGCAGCAAACAGGAAGAATGCGCCGAACATGGCAAGGATCGCCATCAGGCCAAGCAAGAGCGGCTCGGCGGCGTTGGTTGCCAGCAGGGCAAGCACAAGCAGGCCGGCGCCGGCGACGATCATTCCCAGAGTTGCTGTGCTGCGGGGATCGTACACGGCGGCCAGCGGATCGGATCCCGTCGTGGGGTCGCGTCGCGCCTGTTGTCCGCTCATGAGCGAGGAGGCTATCTGATTCTCGGGGAAAACGGCCTTGGGTGCCGGCATCAATGTACTCGTTACGCTACGCTTTATTTCGTGGGCTCCGCGATCGGTCTTGGACCGGGGAGTTCGGCTGATGCGCGCCACTTTCGTGGTTTGCAATCGACCTCTGCAGCATCAACAGATCAAGGATCAGGGTTAAAATGCCATGAATTCCAGGTTATAGATTCGGGCGCAGATCAGGGGGCGCGCGACTTTTGCAGGTCACGAACTGCCAAATGCCTTCCAATGGTCAAACGGTTATGACGATTTGCTTGCCCGGCGCTTCATCTTGAATCGGGCCCACGGGTTGGTCCGGCATCAATTTTAACTGGTCGAGAGGAGCGCGGCTGCGGTCGCGAACGTACCTAATGGGTGACTTTGTGTTCTACCTTCTGGTTCTCGTATTCCTCGCAGCCGGGGCGGTGGTGGCCGCGCTTGTGGTGCGCCACTACATGGATGGTTCGGGCGGCGGGGCATCGGGCCTGTTCGGGCCCAAGCCCGAACGGCGTCTTGATGTTGTGGAGCAATCCAATCTCGATGGGCGGAGGCGGCTTGTCCTTATCAGGCGGGATAACAAAGAGCATCTGATCATGACCGGCGGGCCTGTGGATGTCGTGATCGAAACGGGGATCGATTCCCCGAAGGCTGGCAGTAGCGTTCCGCTTAATCCACCGGTTTTCCGGAGCGGACCGCGCTCCGTCGAGACGGCTGCGAAGGAAGGCTGATAGACGCTGGATGTTGCAGGCCCGTGCAAATGGGTTCGATGCCGCGGATCCGGTTTGTCATTTTCATCGCGTGATCGCGGACGCTCACAGCGATGGCGTGGTCAGTGGAACCTTGCCGACTTCATAGCGTTGGAACGGGAGCGCAGCCTTCTTGCGCACAACAGGTTTTTGGAAATGGTTGGTCAGGAATTGTTTGGACGGAGATCGTGCAACAACGTGCTTGTGGGCAGCCGCAGGGCATCGGTAGCAGCGTGTTTTATGTTTATGGCCGCGCTGTTTTTCTCGCAGTCAGGTTTTACTCCTGCACAGGCCGCACAAATTCTAGCTCAGGCGGGGGAGACGTCATCGTCGGACCGTTCACGATTGGATTGGCCATCGGCCTGGCAGCCTGAAGTCAGCGGTCAGGGGCAAGCGGCCAGGGGTCTAGATATTCCTGCCGTCGACGCAACTGACAGCGGAATTGCTGATAAGCCTTTGGTGCAGGGCAGTCCGCCGCCTGCAAGCGACAGCACACTGAGCCCGCCGGGCGTTCAATCGCCGACGGCGGCTTCTCCGGCTGCCGAGCCGGCCAAACCCGAACCGGCAGATGCGCCGTTTGGTCTGGCGCCATCGCCTTTGGGCACAGTTGGTCCTGTGGGCCAGACGAATGGCAGCGAGGCTGGTGCTGCTGTGCCGGGCGGAAACTCGGGAAGCGGCTCGCGCGCCGCGCCGGCCGCGCCCGACGCCGTTTCCAAAAGTGAAGGAAATGGCGGTGAAACCGCACAACCGACTTCAACGAAAAGCGCCCCTGATGCCAAGCTGAACCCGGAAGTTGCACCGAGCGTTGTCATTCCTGGCGG
>CAYGRH010000382.1:0-3155 GCA_964352165.1 uncultured Hyphomicrobiaceae bacterium
CGATCTTCGCGGGGGTAGCCTCGAACGGATCGAGCTCGGCAAGGAGGCGATGAACGAGGCGACGACGAGGCCGCTAGGCGGGTTGCGTCTGCTTGAGAACTCCGGAGGCAAAATCGATAAGGCGATCGCGATCGCCGACAAGCAATTGGCAAGCGTCGGCTGGCTTTCCAAAGGCAAGAAGCGTCCATTTTACGCCGTTGGCGGCACTTGGCGGTCGTTTGCCAAGCTGCATATGGCGCAGGTCGATTATCCGTTGCGCGTTATGCAAGGATATTCGTTGAAGCCGGCGGCCGCGTTGTCGCTTGCGGCGAAACTGCAAAAGCCCGATGAGATGGCGAAGCTTCGCGGGATCGGTGAAGTTTCCAAAGCACGGCGTGAAGTTTTGCCGTTTGGTGCCGTTGTGCTGGAGCGGTTGTTGAAGGTGCTGCAGCCGAGTGAGATCATCGTTTCGGTTCACGGCGTGCGTGAGGGCGTGCTGTTTGGCTTGCTACCGGACAGTGAGCGTCGCAAGGACCCTTTGATCAGCTTCTGCCAGGACTATGCCCGGTTGCGCTCGCGTTCGTTTGTGCATGCTCAGGAGCTTTGCGCCTGGACGGATGTGCTGTTTGAACCGCCGAACGGCATGCCGGAAACGGCGCAGGAGCGGCGTTTGAGGCATGCGGCGTGTCTGATATCTGATATCGGCTGGCGGGCGCACCCGGATTATCGCGGTGAGCAGAGCCTCAACGTCGTTGCACATTCGGCCTTGGCGGGCATCGATCATCCCGGCCGGTTATTTCTCGCAATGTCGATTTACTACAGGCATGCCGGGCAAGGAGCGGACGCTGGCCAGCACCTATCGCCGCGGCTTAAGGCGGCGGTGCCCGGCAGTTTGCAGATGCGCGCGCGGATTATTGGTACTGCCGTGCGGGCCGCGCACATGCTGTCTGCCGGAATGCCCGGCATCGTGCCGTTTACTCCGCTTTCCCTCGAGGGGAACTTCCTTACAATCGATATTCCAGTGCGCTTCGCGGATATTGATGGCGAACGACTGCGGCGAAGGTTCCAGACGCTTGCAAAACTGCTCGATCGCAAGCTCGTTGTCCGCATAGTTTGATCACATCTCCGGCGCGCGTCGTTTTGAGCGCAGCGTTGCCTTATTTGCTACTACATTGCAGCGACAGAACACGGCGTGCAGGATCACGAGGATATGGCAATGGACCCCTATCAAATACTGGGAGTCGACAAGGGGGCGGGCGTGCGCGCGGGGCCCATGCGGGTGGCGGTTTTTCCGGCTTCAGCGGGTTTTCAGATATCTTCGAGGACGTGTTCGGCGGGCAATCCGGCATGCGCACGGGTGAGCGCGGCCGATATGGGGCGACTGGACATTCGTCGCGCGGCGTTGATCTCCGTTACACCTTAGAGGTTGATTTCGTTGAAGCTCTGACCGGCGTGAAGAAGCGCGTGACACTGCCGGAAGGCGGCGTTTTGGATCTGACGGTGCCGGAAGGGATCAGCGATGGTCAAGTTCTGCGGCTGAAGGGCAAGGGTGCTGAGGGTATCAGCGGCGGGCAGCGCGGGGATGCGCTGGTCGAGATAAAGGTTCGCTCGCATCCGCTATTCAATCGCATGGGCGATGACATCCATTCCGACGTGCCGATTACGATCGATGAAGCGATCCTCGGTGGGAAAATCGAAGTGTCCACCGTATCGGGACGTGTGCAGCTCGCGTTGCCGAAGGGTACGGCGACGGGACGTGTCTTCCGTCTGCGCGGCAAGGGCGTCAAGAACTCGGGGAATGGGCAGACGGGCGATCATCTGGTGACCGTTCGCGTCGTGATGCCGCCCAATGTCGACGACGAACTCGCCTATTTCTTTTCAGAATGGCGCCAACGTCACGCCTACGATCCGGGTAGAAGGTAGTTTTTATCGCTCGCGGCGCGTATCGCTCACTGACGTTCGCTGCGCCTCCGCGAGGGCGGCCTTCGGCCGGTTCGCCTTGCTCCACGAGCCTGCCGCTCGAAGTTGACAACGATAGGCAGAGTTCGCCGCGTAGCGCTTCTACGTCTGTAGGCAACCGGCCCAACACGACTTTAGGAAGTGTGGGCCAGAAATAACGCCCAAACTCGGCAAGCCGGTGTGGGTTCAGGATTTCTCGGGAAGTGCGATGGCGCGAACGTTGCCGTTCTCGAGGGTGAGTGCGAGCTGGCCGTTTTTGAGTTTCAGGGCGTCTTCGCCGTACAGCTTTTTCCGCCAACCGTTCATGGCTGGCAGGTCGTCGATGTCGTCGCCGCGGGCGATGCTTTCAAGGTCACTTGAGTCGGCGATCAGGCGAGGAGCAACGCCGTTCTTGGCTGCTGCTGCCTTCAGCAGAACCTTCAACAATTCCAGAGTTGCGGTGGCTTCGGCCGAAAGCGGCAGATTCTGGCGAAGAGGCGGTACGGTCTTGAGATCGCGCTCCAGGCCGCGTTTGACTGCGTCGATGATTTCGCGGGCTCTTGCCGAGCGGGAAAAGCCATCGCTGACGGTGCGCAGTCCCGAAAGCTGGTCGGTCGATTGCGGGGCCTGATTGGCGATGTCGTAGAGGGCTTCATCGCGCAGAATGCGCCCGCGCGGCACGTTCTGGCCCTGGGCCAAGGTTTCGCGCCAGGCGGCAAGCTCGATCAAGACGGCCAGTGATTTGCGGTTTTTGACGCGAAGCTTCAGCCGCTTCCAAGCGGTATCTGGTTCCACACGATACGTGGCCGGCGTGGTCAACGTCGCCATTTCTTCATCGAGCCAGGTGGCCCGACCGGTTGAATCCAGTTCGGCTCTCAAGTGACGGTAGATGTCGCGCAGGTGGGTGACGTCGCCCAATGCGTAAACGAGTTGTTTCTTTGTCAGCGGCCGCCTGCTCCAGTCGGTGAACCGGGACGACTTGTCGAGGTCGGCATCCGTGATCTTCTTGACCAGATTGACGTAGCTGACCGAGTCGCCAAAGCCGCAGACCATGGCGGCCACCTGCGTGTCAAAGACCGGCGTCGGCAGAAGATTTGCTTCGGCGTAGACGATCTCGATGTCCTGACGAGCGGCGTGAAAGACTTTTACGACGGCGTCATTGCCCATCAAGGCCCAGAACGGACCGAGGTTGATGCCATTCGCCAGCGGGTCAATGATGCAGCCCTCGTCATCGGGGC
>CAYGRH010000383.1:0-3131 GCA_964352165.1 uncultured Hyphomicrobiaceae bacterium
AGCGGTGCGGCCATGGTGCGAGCATGGCTCAAGCGTGACGTAAATGGTTTTGCCCCTGGCGCAGCCGCCCGCGCGCGCGAGCGCTTCTGTTTCGGCGTGAGGGCGTCCGCCCGGCTGCGTCCAGCCGCGGGCAATTACTTCGCCGGTGACTTCATCGGCTATTACGGCACCCACAGCGGGGTTCGGCGCTGTTGTCCCCAAGCCCCGGCGGGCCATGCGCAGCGCAATCGCCATCATGTCCTGGTCGAAGCAGGAAGCTTCATGACCGGCCGCAGACCCATGACTGGCTGGTCCGGACTTTTTCGGCGGCAAGCCGTTATCGTGACTGGAGCGGGTCAATGGTTCTTGAGGGGAAGGCTCCCGGCTTCAACCGACGTTGAGACCGAAGGCATTGCGGGTTTGGGGCCTGGCTCGGCAGCCTTGTGAGGCGCGGCACCGTCGGCGATCGGTGCGGCTTCCCCGCCATCGTTCCAGGCTTCCGCAAGCGCGGCTGCATCCGCTGGCGGAACGGCATCGCGTGCGATTTCACCCAACACATCGGCGAAGTCGGCTGCGTTGCGGAAGTCGCGGTAAACAGAAGCAAAGCGGACATAGGCGACCGGATCGACGGCGCGCAATGCGTCCATCAGCAATTCGCCGATGGTGGCTGAAGGAATTTCCGTTTCGCCTGAACTTTCAAGCTGGCGGACGATGCCGGAAATCATGCGTTCGATGCGCTCGGCATCCACGGGGCGCTTCCGCAACGCCACGGAGACGGAGTTCACGAGCTTGTCGCGGTCGAATGGCACCTTTCGCCCCGAGCGCTTGACGATGATCAGCTCACGCAGTTGCACGCGCTCGAACGTGGTGAAACGTCCGCCGCAGTCCGGGCAGATGCGCCGCCGCCTGATGGCTGCGTTCTCCTCGGTCGGCCGGCTGTCCTTGACCTGGGTATTTTCGCAAGCGCAGAACGGGCAGCGCATGGTCTGTTTGTCTCCAAATGCAATCGAGGCGGCGAAGCGGTCTGGTTGAACAGATACCGCTTGCCGCCTCGTTTGTTCTACCTACTCAAATCAGGTCTGAGTAGGGGAGATTGTCACGAGTAGATCGGGAACCGCTTGCACAGCGCGATTGCCTCGGCCTTCACCTTCTCCTCAACCGCGCCGTTACCGTCTTCTCCATTGGCGGCCAGGCCATCGAGAACGTCGGAGATCATGCGGCCGATGTCCTTGAACTCGGCTACGCCAAAGCCGCGTGTCGTGCCGGCCGGGGCGCCCAGACGGATGCCCGAGGTCACCATCGGCTTTTCTGGATCAAACGGAACGCCGTTCTTGTTGCATGTGATGTGCGCACGCCCCAGGGCCTTTTCGGAGATGTTGCCCGTGATCTTCTTGGGACGCAGGTCGACGAGGATCAGGTGGGAATCGGTGCCGCCTGAGACAAGCGCGAAGCCGGACTGGACGAGCACTTCGCCCATCGCCTTGGCGTTGTCCATGACAGCCTTCGTGTAGACTTTGAAGTCAGGCTTCAAGGCTTCACCGAAGGCTACTGCCTTGCCGGCGATGACGTGCATCAGCGGGCCACCCTGGATGCCGGGGAAGATGGCCGAGTTGAACTTCTTGGCCAGCTCTTCATGGTTTGTCAGGATCATGCCGCCGCGCGGACCGCGAAGGGTCTTGTGCGTCGTCGTCGTGACGACGTGGGCGTGGGGCAGCGGCGTGGGGTAAAGCCCGGCTGCGACGAGACCGGCAAAGTGGGCCATGTCGACCAGGAAATAGGCTCCGACTTCATCGGCGATTTCGCGGAAGGCGGCGAAATCAATGTGACGCGGATAGGCCGAACCACCAGCGATGATCAGCTTGGGCTTATTCTGCTGGGCAATGGAGCGAACCTCGTCCATGTCGATCAGGTCGTTGTCGCGGCGAACGCCATAATGCACCGCCTTGAACCACTTGCCCGACTGGTTGACAGGTGCGCCGTGAGTGAGGTGGCCACCGGCTGCAAGCGATAGCCCCATAATCGTGTCGCCGGGCTGCAGAAGAGCCTGGAATACGCCTTGGTTGGCCTGGCTGCCGGAGTTCGGCTGCACGTTGACGAACCCGCAGTTGAACAGCTTCTTTGCACGCTCAATGGCAAGTTCTTCGGCAATGTCCACGAACTGGCAGCCGCCGTAGTAGCGCCGGCCCGGATAACCCTCAGCGTATTTATTGGTCAGAACGCTGCCGGCTGCTTCGAGGACCGCTTTGGAAACAATGTTCTCCGATGCAATCAGCTCGATCTCGTGCTGCTGACGGTCCAGTTCCTTTGCGATGGCAGACGCCATTTCTGGATCGGACTCGGCCAATGTCGCCGAGAAGAATTTTGAAGTCAGATCGCCGGCCGCGGCCGCTGCTGAAGACATTGGCGTTCCTCGCTTATTTGCGTTGATTTATGACATTGATCGAGGGATAGCCCCTCAAGCGAGGCGGATTGGCCTCCCACGCCGACAGTCCTACCATAGTCGTAGCGCTGGAAACAATCAGGCGGCGACGTCGCGCCGCGTGGTCGTTGGGCGCGGATAGGGCCGATTACCACCGTGGCGAGTAGGGCATGGGGTCCGATCGGGTAGTATTGTGCCCATACTTTAGTTTTCATGGTGGGAGGCTTGATTTTGCCCACACTCGGCAAGCCGGTGTGGGGGAGTCGTGCTTTGCCCACACTCGGCAAGCCGGTGTGGGGCTGGTTGCCTACGACCGTTGAAGTGCGCAGCGGGCTGGTGTGGGGCTGGAGTCTTTGCTGGTCCACACGTACTGAAGTCGTGTGGAGCCGGTTGCCTACAGGCGTAGAGGTTTCAGGCCGCTATCTTCAACCACCACAGTCCTCCACCTCGGCTCGATTGCGAGCCGTCGAGCGACCGCGAGCCGCGGCGAATGCCGCGCGCCCGCGCAGGCGCAGCGAACGTTAGTGAGCGGTGCGCGCCGTGAGCGCAAAAACCCGCTATTCCGCAGCCAAGCGGACGTAGGTGTCCTTGGCGACCGGGCAGCGTTCCCACAGCGACGTCAGCGAGGCCACCAGGTGGTCCATGTGCTCATCGGTGTGAACCGGAGATGGCGTCAGCCGGATGCGCTCGGTGCCGCGCGGGACCGTCGGATAGTTGATCGGCTGCACGTAGA
>CAYGRH010000384.1:0-3091 GCA_964352165.1 uncultured Hyphomicrobiaceae bacterium
ATGGAGGTGGGCGCGGACCCAGCGAGCGCAACGTCGTCGCCGGATGGAACGTGCCCGCGCCGACCTCCATGTCGTAGGGCTGAAGCACGACACATCCCTGCTGGCTCCAGAACTGCTGCAACGTCAGGATCAGGTCCTGGAACGCTTCACGCGGACGCAATTGGCCTCCGGAATGCACACCGGCCCTGGACTTGGCAGCAGGCTTTTTTGAGTCTGTGGCAGCTTGTGGTGACATGGTCTCATCGCGAAATTGCAGGGATTTGGTCGGGTGAAGGCGGGCACTATACGCGCTTTCCTCCGACTGTCACGCGAGGCCCCAAAAGGGCAGGCCGCAATCTCCAGGGGCCCGAAAACGCTGGCCACGGCCACCCCACATTTGAAGATCACTATTGCCGGCGTTGTCTAACAAGCAAACAAAAAAGGGAGAACGAAAATGGCGATCCTCAAAGTCGTGGAACTGATGACCCACTCCGACAAGGGTTGGGAAGATGCAACCCAGAAGGCCGTCGCCAAGGCCGGCGAGTCGATCAAGGGCATCCGCTCGGTATGGGTCAAGGACTTCTCGGCAGCCGTCGGAAAAGATGGAAAAATCGAATCCTACCGGGTCACCTGCAAGATCTCGTTCGAGGTCAAAGACTGAGCGCAGGAATGCGCATTCCAACAGGAGCGAACACCGTCACTGGTCCGCGCAGCGATTGGCCTTCGGGTCAATTGCCGCGCGGGCGGTACACCCCGGTCGCCGGGTCAAGTTCGAGCGAACCGAGGTTTTTCGGCTCTGCCCCACTTGGTCCAGCTTCCCCTGCATCCTGCCGCGCGCTGGCCGCATGCGGCCCAGCTCCATCACGGCGCTGGCGAGAACGATCGATGCGCTCCTTCACCGTGCGGTAGCCCACGTATGCGCTCGCCCCGACGAGTAACAAAGCCATGAGTTGCGGCATCACTTACTCCAATTCACCCAACGATCCCTTCCAGCGAAGAAGCTTTATGCGGGCGGGCTAAAGTCCATACCGCGCCCAGATCGCGCGCTCTTCCAGCGTCGAAATGACATCTGCGGCAAGCCCATTACGAGCCTCATGTCCCAGGTCCGCCGAACCGCCAGCCAACTGAGCTAGCATAGCGATACTGGGAGCCTTGCGAAACATGCCGAGCAGTCCGCCCTTCTGGATCGGGACGAGCTTCAGCTTGACCTTGTCGCCGTGAATCTCCCGCATTTTCGTCCGGACATCCGATATGCCATCGATCAGCCCGTGTTCAAGGGCCTGGCCCGCGGACCAGAACGCGCCGGAAAACAATTCCTCATCCCGGCCGTTGAGCTTGCCCGCCCGGCGCTCTTTGACGACACCGATGAAAACATCGTGAATGTCGCGCTGCACCGACTTCAACCGGGCGATATCTTCCGGGTTCTCTGCCTGGAATGGATCGAGCTGCGATTTCGAGGTCCCGGCCGTATAGACGCGCCGCTCGATGCCCAGTTTGGCAATAGCCTTGTCTAGCCCGAAGGATGCCGAAATAACGCCGATGGAGCCTACGATGGACGACGGGTCTGCATAGATCTCATCGCCGGCAACCGCGAGAAAATACCCGCCCGATGCCGCCACATCCTCGCAGAACACATAAACGCGCTTCTTCTTTTCTTCCGCCAGTTGCCGGATGCGCTTGAACATCAAGTTGGACTGCACGGGAGAACCGCCCGGCGAATTGATGACCACCGCGACCGAAGGCAGCTTGGACGCTTCAAACGCCCGCTCGATCGCTCCAGCCGTAGCCGACAGCGAAAGCCCCTGACGCAACGGGCTTGCTGTGCCGATCGTGCCGGACAGCTTCAAAACGGGAACGACTTTGCCGCGCGAAAACAATCCCATTCGTCGTTTTCCTTCAGGTGTTGGATTGGCGAAATTAGCAGGTAAAGACAAACCGACGTGCCAGCTTCAAACTCTGGCATCCGGAAGGCTCTGGCTATCAGATTGAGGCCTCCGGCGCGAGGGCCGCGCCATCTCGAAAAATCGCATTGGCCTGTTTCGTAAAGCCTCCGTCCTCGCCATGAAGAACGAAACGGTCTGCAATCACCAACCCGGCCCGGCTGCCCTTGGTTCCGCTGACGATGACCCTGTTGGCGCAAGCACCCGCACGTGGATGAACAGGCTGCACGATAAGCCCGCCGAACCGCCCGCGAAAGGCCGAAAGGATCTCAGGTAGCGCTTCGGCCAGATGGATTACGCTCACGCCGCCCCCGGGTTTGACCGCGCGCGCCATGACCCGCGCCCAGCCTTCAAAACCATGCTCGTTGCGAACCGCAGGCGCCGTCCCCTCACCCATAACAGGCCGCTCCGCGCCCAACTCATGCGAAGCAGCCTTTTGCTCCACCGGCGATCGCGTTCCCCGCCCCGCAACAAAGTAGGGCGGATTGACAACCGCATGATCGAAGGCATTGGCCTCAACGCCGAGCGCGCTCAGTTCACCAGCCGAAAAGTACACATCGCCTTCGATCACACGCACCCGGCCTTGCAGATCGTTTCGCGCGACATTCTTGAGCGCCAGTCGCACCATTTCAGGCTGTTTCTCCAAAAGCACGACTCTGCAGGACGCAACCCGCCGCGCCAGACACAGCCCGACCGTGCCCACACCCGCCCCAAGGTCCAGAACGTCTAGTCCAGCCGGGTTGTCTCGTAGTCTTGCAGCCGCGGCCAGCAACACGGCATCCATTCCCGCACGATAGCCTTTGGAGGGCTGCAGAAGCTGCAGCTTACCGCCGTGAAAAGCATCATCCGTGACAAGGCTGCCGGCTTGCACCGAAGCTCCAGCACGTTTCCCGTCATCACTCACGGCTATTTGCTCTCGCTCAGCCATTGGCCCAACTCCGCTTCGATCATGACGCGCCGCGCCTGGTTGAAGCTGTCTTCGTCCACAAGCACGCGGCGCGGCAAAACGCCGATCGACCCCTCCAGCACGCTCATATTGCGGTCAGCCACGACGGCAGCTACGCCGGCATCCCGCAATAATGCCTCGATAAAGGTCAGCAACACGGCATCGTTCGTTCGCAGCAATTCACGCATAGTTTGTGTCTCAGCCAGAAGTTTCAGGTGCACATGCG
>CAYGRH010000385.1:0-3088 GCA_964352165.1 uncultured Hyphomicrobiaceae bacterium
GAAGAAATCAGCCGCCTCAAAGTCGAGGGCATCGCCGTGAACATCGTCCCGGGAATTTCTTCGGGTCTGGCTATGGCATCCGAACTCGGCGTTTCCCTGACACACCGCGACCACGCTCATTCCCTCCGCTTCATAACTGGCCACTCGCGTAATGGAGAGCTGCCGGGCGATCTCGATTGGAAAGGCATCGCCGACCCCAAGACAACACTTGTTGTCTATATGGGGGGGCGGACCTCATCGCAGCTAGCCGGGCGCTTGATCGTAGAGGGTCTCTCGCCGAAAACGCCTGTCATCGTGGCCACTCAGATCTCGCGCATCGACGGTAAGCACACTCGCACGACATTGGCAACGCTGAGTTTGGATGGGGTTGAGCCGAACCTATCAGGTCCGGTTCTGATCGGCATCGGTGCCGTATTTGGCGTCGGCAAAGAACTCAGCGTTGAGCCGGGTATGATCGAGAAGTCTGCATGATATTGATGGGCACGCAGTCGATCTGGAAATAAATTGCACAATTGAATTGATTTCTCGAACGCGGGAAAACTGCTCCTCGCGAACCCTTCTGAAACTCCCTGTGAACGAACAAAAAATCTTGCCAAGAAAAACTCGAGCGGCAATGGGCAAGTAGTCCTGTAAGGCCTTCGACTAACGCACCAAGCGCTATGTTGCAGTCGCACAAAAAATCGTCAATCAAACTTCAAGTTTGCGCGAAAATGTTGCGACGCAAAACAAATGTGACCCGCAAGGGCGGGGCATAAGTACCAGTAAATAAGCGCATTTGCATATAGTTCGAGGTTGGCACAGTTTTCGCTAATTAGATTTCGTTCGCAAGTGCAGACAGTGCTTGCGTATTGATCCAGCGCCGGGTCAAGCACTGGCAACGCCGCCAATCCGACTTTCCCCATTTCCTGGGCCATTACCGGGATTAGCTCCGCTTCGAACAGCGTGAGCGGGGTATTAGGCAACCGATTGGAGGCGCTGGGAAATGCAATCAAGAAAACCAAAGATTCGTTTCTTGCCCGGGTGCTCTGAGTAATGACTTTGAGCGTAAACCGGGATCAAATTGCGAATGCGCGCCTTTTGAATTCGTCGGAGGCAGCCGTCGACGCCCCGCACAATGGCCCGCCAGTCATAATCATTGGCGGCGGCCCAGCAGGGATCCGCGCGGCCCAGGAACTCTCCCGGACCGGGCACAAGGCGATCCTGTTCAATGCCGAACGCTGGCAGCCCTACAACCGCGTGAAGCTGACGCCGTTACTCAGCGGAGATGTGCAACTCGGCCAAGTTCAGCAACCAGTCCAATTTCCCGGCCCCGGCGAAGTCTCGCTGTATTCAAACAACAGCATCGTCGACATCGACCGGATCGCAAGAACGGTCACAACGAAGCACGGGCGGGTATGGCCCTATTCCAAACTCATAATCGCGACGGGCTCGCGTGCCTACGTACCACCGATCCCCGGCGCTGATATTCCAGGCGTCTACACCTTTCGAAATTTCGATGACGTCGAGAAGCTCGTCGCTCGTTCGTTAAGCTCGCGACGATGCGTCGTTGTGGGCGGTGGCCTACTCGGACTTGAAGCCGCACGCGGCATGAGCGATCGCGGCATCGACACCTGGGTCATCGAGCACGAAGCCTATCTGATGGCACGTCAGCTCGATGCGCGCGGCGGTGAGCTGTTGGGTGCCGCTGTCGAGCGAATGGGGCTGCATGTTTTAACTGGCACGCGCGTCGTGAAGTTCAACGGTGACACGCGGCTTGAAAGTATCGAAGTTGCCGGGCGAGACGATCCCATCGCATGTGATTCAGCGATCATATGCACGGGTATCAAGCCCAACATGGAGCTGGCCCGCGATGTCGGATTAGCCGTCGGGCGCGGCATCAAAGTGGGCGCAACGCTGCAAACAAGCGACCCTGACATCTATGCCATCGGAGAGTGCGCGGAGTTCGACGGACATATTTATGGTCTGGTCGGACCCGGCTTCGATCAGGCTGTCGCTGCTTCGCGGCACATTGCCGGCGGTAAAGGCAACTACGCCGGTTCGGTGCCTGCAACCAAGTTGAAGATTATTGGCACCGATGTCTTCTCAATGGGCGACGTCGAACAAGTTGATCAACGCAGCGACGTTTCCACGGTCAGCGTCGAGGCCGAAGACGGCGCCGTTTATCGCCGCCTCGTACTCAAGCGCGGCCGGCTGATCGGCGCAATAGCTCTCGGCGACTGGACTGAGCTGAGCCGGCTTCAGGAAGCGATCAAGTCGAACGGTCTGATCTATCCTTGGCAGGTGCAGCGCTTCCGCTCGACGGGGCTCGTGTGGCCAAAGACCGAACCGAAGAGCGTCAAAGATTGGCCGCGCGCTGCGACCGTCTGCAATTGTACCGGCGTGACGCGCGGTCAGATAGGCGACTGTATCGCGCTCGGCGCACAATCGCTCGACGAAGTCAAACGCGACACCGGTGCCTCGACCGTTTGCGGCAGTTGCAGGATTCATATCGGTGAGTTGCTCGAAGCACCGGCGCCTCGCGAACCCGTAAAGGCTGCAAAACAAATTGCGGTGTTTTCCGTCCTGGCCGCGGTTGCAGCACTTCTGACTTTCTTTCTGCCAATTGTTCCAACCGCCACGAACATCGAGTTGCGCGGCTTCGCCGACGTCTTGTTCCTCGACGGCTTCACCAAACAGGTCACAGGCTTCACGCTGCTTGCGTTGACGGCCCTGGCCGCTCTGCTGTCGCTGCGCAAGCGAATCAAGTCTCTCGGCATCTGGGATTTTGCAGGCTGGCGCGTCTTCCATGTCGTCGTCGGAGTTGCCGCTTTGGTCGTGCTGTTCGCCCACACCGGATTCCGCCTCGGATCAAATCTCAACATGTGGCTGATGCTCACGTTCCTCGGGCTTGCGGTTGCCGGAGCTGTCGCAGGTCTGGCGACAGCATTCGAGCACCGCGTTTTCGAACAGCCAAAGACCGCCGCCCGATTGAGAGCGGCCTCATTCTGGATGCACCTCGTTACGTTCTGGCCGCTACCGCTGCTTCTGGCCGTCCACATCCTCACTGTTTATTTTTACTGAGGACCAGTGATGAGCAAAACAACCCGAC
>CAYGRH010000386.1:0-3087 GCA_964352165.1 uncultured Hyphomicrobiaceae bacterium
AATGCAAAACGAAAAGAAAACGGCCCCGCGTTTCCCATGCGCGGGGCCGTTTCTTGTTTCGGCATCGCTGCTAAACGAGTGCAACGAATTGCTTTGTGCCTAACAGACCCTCAGTCGGGTGCAGCGGCGACGACCGCACCTTCGGCAACGAGTGCATCTATTTCATCGCAGCCATAGCCCGCCTCAGCAAGCACTTCCCGCGTATGCTGACCGAGCACCGGCGCGCCTCGTTTGACGCCACCGGGCGTGCCATGGAATTTCACCGGCGACCCAATCGTCTTGACCTCTCCGACGACCCGGTGCTGCGTCGTCACCACCATTTCGCGCGCAATCGTCTGCTCATGCGCATGCATTTGAGCAATCGACAGAACCGGCCCCGCGGGCACGCCAACCTTGCCAAACCGGGCAATCCAGTTGTCCGTGGTGTCCGTCGAGAAATAAGGCGCCAACGCCTGCGTCAGTGCATCAAGGTTTTGTATCCGAACCTTATTTGAGGAAAAGCGCTCATCCTCGTTGAGTTCGCGCGCGCCGATCACGGCGAGTGTCCGCTCCCAGTTGACCTGATTGGCAGCCCCGAGGTTCAACCAGCCGTCAGACGTCTTGAAGGCCTGGTAGGGCGCGTTCAGCGGGTGCGCCGAGCCCATCGGTCCGGGCGACACACCTGTCGCCAGACATATCGCCGATTGCCAGTAGGTCTGCGTGATGCCGGCCTCGAACAGGGAAGTATCGACCCGCTGGCCTTCTCCCGTCTTCAGCTTGTGGGCATAAGCAGCCGCACACCCCATGGCACCTAGAATGCCCGCCGTGATATCGCTGACCGGCGCGCCCACCTTCACCGGAGGGCGTTCCGGCGCTTCGCCAGTGATCGACATCAGTCCGCTCATGCCCTGCGCGATGAGGTCGAAGCCACCGCGATCGGCGTAGGGACCGGTTCGCCCGTACCCTGAGATTTCGCAGTAGATCAAACCCGGGTTGATGGCCTTCAGTGTCTCGTAGGACAGCCCGAGCTTTTCCATCGTATCGCGCCGGTAGTTCTCGATGACGCAATCGGCATCGACCAGCAGTCGCTTCAGCGCGGCAAGCCCGCCTTCGGTTTTCAAATCGATCGCGATGCCGCGCTTGTTGCGGTTCATCATCATGAACGCAGCAGACTCGCCATTGATGTCGGGGGGCAGGAAGCGGCGCGTGTCATCCCCGCCATTGGACTTCTCGACCTTGATGACATTGGCCCCCATGTCAGCCAGCATCAGACCGCACACCGGCCCGGCCATGATGTGAGCAAGCTCGATCACCTTCATTCCGGCCAGAGGACCGGTCGGTTTTTGAGGCTGGGGCTGTTCCATGTGTTCGTCTCCTCGGGCGCGAAGCGCTGCTCGGCGGCACCGTTCGATAAGGCAGCGGGCCGAATGCCTACTTTCCTGACCAGCGCGGCTTTCGCTTGCCCAGGAATGCTTCTAGGCCTTCACGGAAATCAGCCGACATGTAGGTGCTGGTGATGAGATCTTCATCGCCAGCTCCCGCTCCTTCAACCCGCAGCCGCCGCATGCCTTCCTTCGTTGCAGCAAGCGTCAGCGGCGCATGCGTTTGGAGCTTTGAGGCAAGTTCAAATGCCCTCGCTAGGACGGCAGCGTGATCGTTGTGAACTTCGCTGATGAGACCCGCCGTCATTGCTTCGTCGGCCTCGATCAGGCGCGCGGTAAACAGGATTTCCTTCGTCCGCCCCGCACCCAGGAGAGCCGCAAGTCGCGACAGATTGCTGACCGACAAGCAGTTGCCAAGCGTGCGTGCGATCGGAAACCCGAACTTGAGATCACTCGTCGCGATCCTCAGATCGCAGCACGCCGCAATGGCTGCACCGCCACCGGTACACGCTCCGGAAATCGCAGCGATCGTCGGCACCTTGCACGCCTCGATATCACCCAGAACGCCGTCCATGTGGTTTTCATACCAGAGCGCATCCGCCGGCTTGACGAAAGCGCGAAAGGCCGAAATCTCGGTTCCCGCAGCAAACGCCTTGCCGCCCGCGCCTGTGACGATCAGAACCTTCACGTCCCCGTCCGGCTCGATCTCCCTGCAGATTTCAGCAAGCCCGTCATACATCGCAAACGTCATCGCGTTGCGCGAGGCTGGCCGGTTGAACGTCACAAGACCGACGCCATCCCGTTTCTCGTACAGGATTTCGGCGGGTTCAGATCCTTGATCGCTCTCGCTCATGATGGGTGTCCTCAGCGGTAAAGGTATTCAACAAGGAACATCGGAACAGCCGGAACGTAGGTACAGATCATCAGCACCGTAAACAGCACCGCGATGAAGTAGATGTTGATCTTGGTGACTTCCCAGATGTTCGCCTTCGCAATCGAACACGCGGTGATCAGCACGCTGGCAACCGGCGGCGTCTGCTGGCCGATGGCCAGGTTGAGCGTGACCACGAGACCGAAATGTACCGGATCGATGCCGGCCTGCAAGACCAGCGGAATGACGATTGGTACAACGAGAATAATTGCTGCCGCCGAATGCAGGAAGCAGCCGATGATCAGGAAGAACACGTTGAGGATTAGCAGGATCACATACTTGTTGTCGGTAATCGACAGGATCTGCTGCGCCATTTCCTGAGGCACCTGGGCCCGCGTGAGGAACCCGCCCATCAGCACGGACGCCGCCACAAGCACCATCACCACGGCGGTCTGCATGCCGCCATCGAGCATGGCATGATACAACTGTTTGACGTCAAGTTCGCGGTACCACAGCCCGATCAATATGGCCGACAGAACGGCAAGTCCCGCAGCTTCCGTCGCAGTAACGAAGCCACCGAAAATGCCGCCAAGAATGATGACCGGCAGCATCAAGGTCGGCAGTGCATCGATGAACGTTTCGCGCACGCGGCACAGGTTGAACGCTTCCTCGACCGGGAAGTCGTAGCGCACGGCAAACATATAGGCGACGCCCATCAGGCCGAGCGCGCCCAGGATGCCGGGCACGAAGCCGGCAACGAACAACTGCTCGACGGACGTATTGGCGGAGGCCGCATAAAGGATCATCGGGATCGACGGCGGAATGATGATCGCGAGCGAGGCCGAAGACGACGTG
>CAYGRH010000387.1:0-3062 GCA_964352165.1 uncultured Hyphomicrobiaceae bacterium
GGACAATTTCTTCAAGCACTTCTTCGACGAAGAAAAAACGCTTGAGCCTGAGGTTGCCAAAAAGCTTGCCGAAAAGAGCGCGAAGACGTTTTCCAGCGTGCGCGTGCGCGGTTCCGCGTTCGACGCCCAGCGCGCCGCCGAAGCCCGCTCAGCAAAGTCGCGACCTTCAGCAAAGTCCCAACCGCCGAGAAAATCAAAGCCCGCAAGGATTGAGAGTGCGGCAGTCTCACCCGAGATTGCGAAAGCAGCACCTGAGGGCGAACGCGAACCCGCCGCAAAAACCCAGCCCACCGCTTCCGCCGAGCCCGCAGCACCCTTTGATGCCTATTCGATCGGCCTCGTTCCAACCTGTCAGCGCGAAGGCCCCGAGGGCTTGATGGCAAAACTGTCGGAGATTGCTTCGACCGAAAACCTGCGCGAGATGGCCCGGCTGCAACGCATCGTCATCCCCTCAGAACTGCGCAAAGGCGAGGCCGAACCGCAAACGGTGAGAGAAGCCATCGTGGCCGCAGTGGCAAAATCCATCGCCGACAAGAAAACCGCAGCAGGCTGAGTGAAGCGCCTAAAACGCTAGCCGAGCTGATCCGGTTCGCGCGCCGCCGCCTCATCGCCGAACAACGCCGCCTGCCAGACGCAAATCGCCTGCTTCGTCTCGGCCACGTCATGCACGCGCACGATTTGCACGCCCTGCGCAACGGATGACAGCGCCGCGGCAATCGATCCCGGAACCCGCCGTTTTGGATCATCTTCATTGCACAACTGGCCGATCAGCTTTTTGCGCGACGCCCCCAGCAGCACCGGTACGCCCAGCCCATGATACAGGCTCATCGCCGACAGCACGGCCACGTTGTGCGGCAGATGCTTGCCAAACCCGATCCCCGGATCGACTACGATTTTGGCGCGCGGAATACCGGATGCTTCGCACGCCGAGATGCGCCGCTCCAGGTAATCGAAAACATCAAGCACCACGTCATCATAGCGCGGATCATCATTCATCGTCTTGGGATCGCCCTGCGCGTGCATCAGCATGACGATAAGCCCGCTGTCTGCCGCCACATCCATCGCGTCCGGATCGAACGTCAATCCGGAGACGTCGTTGAGGATGTCAGCGCCCGCATCGCTCGCAGCTTTCATCACCGCAGCTTTCCGGGTATCGACCGAAATCAGCTTGTCGGTCTTGCCTCGCAATGCTTCGAGCACAGGCAGAACCCGGCGGATCTCCTCTTCAACAGGAACAGCATCCGAGCCCGGCCGCGTAGATTCTCCGCCGATATCGAGTATGTCAGCACCCTCTTCCGCCAGCCGCAAAGCATGATCGACCGCCGCCTGGACACCGTCAAAACTCCCGCCATCAGAAAAACTGTCCGGGGTTACATTGACGATACCCATGATGCGCGGCCGGTCCATCGACAGTCCGGCAAGGCGCGGCCGCGGCGATCTGAGCGCTTCGAACATATCCGAGGCCGTCAGCGTATGCCGGCCCCAGTCGCGCTCAAAAAACTCGCCCAGACCCGACATCCGCCGTACAGCCGTTTTGCCCGTTCGCTCGATCACTTCCAGCGCTGTAAAAGCCAATGGCCCACCGGCCAGCGGCATGCCGCCCCACACCGGCTCGTCTTCGTTTGCCCGGTTGGGAATAAAACCTACGGGGCGGACGTAGATGGATCGCTGCATGGTATCTGACGGCCTTCGGTTAAAAAAAACGGCCACGGCTTATGCCGTGACCGCCTGATTTTCTCAAGGTCATCCGGGCGGCAACGAGCTGAGGAACTCAACCTGCCACCTCCCGCAATGTCCTTATGATGGCTGCGGTTCAAGTCCGCTGTCGGCATCCGGCTCATCGCGTGGACGAACCGGCCGGCCCGTTGCAGGAACCGCAGAACCGATTGGCCCCTTGGGCTGCTCGTCGTCGGATTTCCGCACGATCTGCTCGCCCCGCATGATGGTCTCGCACTCCGCACCCGAAATGGTTTCAAACTCCATCAGGGCCTGTGTGATGCCTTCAAGCTCCTTGCGGTGCTCCGACAGGATTGCCCAGGCGCGGTCATAGCCGTGATTGACGATCCGGCGGATTTCTTCATCCACGATCTTCGCCGTTTCTTCGGACATATTCTGACGCTGCGTAAGGGCTTGTCCCAGGAACACCTCCTGCTGGTTTTCATTGTAAAGCAGCGGCCCGAGCCTCTCGCTCATGCCCCACTCCGTCACCATCCGGCGCGCGATGCCGGTTGCCTGAGAAATGTCGCTCGAAGCACCCGTGTTCAGATGATCTTTGCCGTAGATCAACTGCTCTGCAACGCGCCCGCCGAACGCCATAGCGATCTTGCCCTCGCACCACTCCTTCGAGTAGCTGAGCTTGTCGCGCTCCGGCAGGCTCATGGTCACACCAAGCGCACGGCCGCGCGGAATTATTGTGACCTTGTGCAGCGGATCGTTCCCGGGCTCGACCATATTGACGATGGCGTGCCCGGCTTCGTGATAGGCCGTTGCAAGTTTCTCTTCCTCGGTCATCGCCATGGAGCGGCGTTCAGCCCCCATCATGACCTTGTCCTTGGAATCTTCGAACTCAGCCTGCGTTACGAGCCGCTTGTTCCGGCGTGCAGCGAGCAAAGCCGCCTCGTTGACGAGGTTGGCCAGATCCGCACCCGAGAACCCAGGCGTACCGCGCGCAATCACCCTCGGGTCAACGTCTGGAGCAATCGGAACCTTGCGCATGTGCACGCGGAGGATCTTCTCGCGCCCCCCAACATCCGGGTTCGGCACAATAATCTGACGGTCAAAGCGGCCGGGACGCAACAGCGCAGGGTCCAGCACGTCGGGACGGTTCGTTGCAGCGATGATGATGATGCCTTCGTTGGCTTCAAAACCATCCATCTCGACCAGCAACTGGTTCAGCGTCTGTTCGCGTTCGTCGTTACCGCCGCCCAGGCCCGCACCACGGTGGCGGCCCACGGCGTCGATTTCGTCGATGAAGATAATGCACGGGGCATTCTTCTTGGCCTGCTCGAACATGTCGCGCACGCGGCTTGCGCCGACGCCGACGAACATTTCGACGAAGTCCG
>CAYGRH010000388.1:0-3049 GCA_964352165.1 uncultured Hyphomicrobiaceae bacterium
ATTCGCCAATTTGCCTTTACCGAGTTTGAGCTTGGGCAGGGATGCCGACTTGCCGACTTTCAGTTTAGAGCCCGAACTCTTGCCCAGGTAACGTTTGGCAACGCAGCGGGCCTTGTCGCGGCGGCTGCCGCTATTGCAATCGCTCGAACCCGACTTCCTGAACGAAGATTTTTTGTCGTCGAACTTGATGGAGTCGGTGTATTGGGAAATCCGTTCTTTCCATCCGCCGGCCTGCGCGGCCGTAGCGATGCTCATTGAGCCTGCTGCGACGGTTGCTGCGGCGGCGATGGCGGTGATGGTCTTGAACATGGCTTTGATCCTTTTGAGCTCGCACCGGTTCGCGACCGGCTGAAGGGCTCGTTGCGCCCCGGTGATGAAGCGACCATGCCAGCGAACCATCGCCTGCGCTGTTCCGGAGGATACAACTCAAAAGATCTTCGGATTTTTTGTCGCCCGAAGGGCGCATGCCCCGGAAAATAGGGCGCATGCCCTAGAGAATTGGGCGCACGCCCCCAAAATTCGGCTCAAACGCCAAGGGGCAGCCGAAAATGCCCGATCAGGCTCCCTATTCGGCAGCCGTTGCCCGGGTTTCCGCTTGAAGCCAGCCGTCCAGGTCTCGCAAAGCGCGCTCCGACATAGCCTGCTTCTTGGCAACCGTCTTCGATTTCCCCTTCAGCTTCTTGCCCTCCGCATCGAGCTTGGGCACGGCATCAGCGGGTGGCAGAAGACCGTAGTTAATGTTCATCGGTTGGAACGAGCGGGGGCCGCCCGTATCCTCGGTTGCAAGGTGCCCTCCGGTGATGTGCGTGATGAGCGCCCCCATCGCCGATGTCGCAGGCGGCGGCGATATCGCATTCCCCAGTCTCTCGGCAGCAGCAAACCGGCCCGCCAGCAGACCGATAGCGGCACTCTCCACGTAGCCTTCGACGCCAGTGATCTGCCCCGCAAAGCGCAACCGCAGGCACGCCTTCAGACGCAAGCTGTCATCGAGCAGTTTGGGCGAATTCAAGAACGTGTTTCGGTGCAGGCCGCCCAGCCGCGCAAACTGCGCGTCCTCGAGGCCGGGGATCATCTGGAAGATACGCGACTGCTCGGCATATTTCAGCTTGGTCTGAAAACCGACCATGTTCCAAAGCGTGCCAAGCTTGTTGTCCTGACGAAGCTGGACGACGGCATACGGGCGATCGGTATCAGGGTGTGGGTTCGTCAGCCCGACAGGTTTCATAGGCCCGAAGCGCAAGGTCTCGCGGCCTCGCTCCGCCATCACTTCGATAGGCAGACAACCATTGAAGTAGGGGGTGGAGTCTTCCCATTCCTTGAATGACGTCTTCTCACCGGCCAGCAGCGCGTCGATGAAGGCCTCGTACTGTTGTTTGTCCATCGCGCAATTGAGGTAGTCCGCGCCGGTGCCGCCCGGTCCAGCCTTGTCGTAGCGCGACTGCATCCACGCCTTCGCCATGTCGATGCTGTCGAAATGGATGATCGGGGCAATTGCATCGAAGAAGGCAAGCGCGTCTTCCCCGGTGATTTCGAGCAACGCGGAACTGAGCGCGGGCGAAGTCAGCGGCCCGGTCGCGATGATGACGCTATCCCAGGCTTCAGGCGGCAGCCCGGCAACCTCCCCGCGCTCGATCGTGACGAGAGGATGGTCTTTAAGCTTTTCCGTCACGTCGTCAGAAAACGCATCTCGGTCCACGGCAAGCGCTCCGCCCGCAGGCAGCTTGTTGCGATCGCCGGCAGCCATGATCAGCGAACCCGCCCGGCGCATTTCCTCATGCAGCAGACCGACAGCGTTGTTTTGCCAGTCATCCGACCGGAACGAGTTTGAACACACGAGTTCGGCCAGGCCGTCCGTCTTGTGGGCGTCGGTCGGCTGATCTGGCCGCATCTCATGAATGATGACGGGCACGCCCGCGTTTGCCGCCTGCCATGCCGCTTCCGAACCGGCAAGTCCGCCGCCGATGATATGAATGGGTGCTGTTTTGCTCATGCGCGGAAACTAAGACGTTTCAGCCCAACAGAAAAGCGCCTGATTTTTGCAGGCGGGACGCCGCGCGAAACCGGGACAATCAGCCGACGTAGGCGATCATCCGGCCTGCTGTGATCACCCCGAGCCAAAGGCCCAATGATACCGCAGCCGAGACCCGCAGCATATTGGGAAGGCGGTCATCCGGCCGATCCGGACCGGCAAGGTTGAATTGCCGGAGCTGCACTTGAAACACCAGGGCATTCAGCCCAGCCAAAGCGATGAGGCCGAGCTTGATCCAAAGTGCGGGATTACCCGCAAACTCGATCGCATCCGACATGAACAGCAGAACGCCGCTGACCGCATTCAGGGCAAATCCAGCCCAAACGAACGGCAGGACGTATCCGCCAAGCGCAGTGAGGCTCAACTGCCGGCCCAGCCCGAGCACTCGCAGATCAAACAGCACGATTCCGCCGAACGCCAGGCCAAGCCCGATGACATGTAACGTTTCCAGGGCCGGATAGGCCCAAGTTGCCGTGCGCACATATTCGGCCACAGACAGTTGCAGCAGGATCGGCCACAGCCATTCGAGCCCTAGATCCAAGGCGCAGCCCTCCGACCGGCCAGCCACCCTCCAGACAAACGCATCATCGCGGTGTCGAGCGGACCGTCATCGACTTGCCGCCGATGGTGATCGTGCCAAGCCCGATTGCAGCCGTCCCATCGCGCGCCGGCCAGCCGATGACCTTTGCGGTCACACCTTCGCGCAGAACGCTCTCGGTAAGGCCCTTGGCACGCGCCTTGGGAATGCTCTCGGTCTCAACCCGCCATATTGTGCTGCCGCCGGATTTGTTCGCGACCGCGAGATCAAAGAAGATGTGCGGGTTCTGATAACTCACCGATTGAACCGCGCCCTGGACCGTGACGCGCTTCTTGGCATCGTACTGGGAGACGTAGCTGTGATGCGCCAGGGCAGACCCGGCGGCAATGAACGCCATCGCCGTTGCCGCGATTGCGAGGAGAATTGAAACGGGCAGCTTCGCCGATTGAGCTGCAATTCGACAGATTGTGGCAGGCTGGTAC
>CAYGRH010000389.1:0-3027 GCA_964352165.1 uncultured Hyphomicrobiaceae bacterium
CTCTTGAAATAGCTCACGCGATCTCACCAGCACGCGGCTGGATGAGCGGCGCCGCGTGCTGGTGAGATCGCGTGAGCTATTTCAAGAGATTGCGACTGTGAATGCGCTTCTCAAGGCGGATCCGGCAACGGGCGAGCGGCTGGAAAACCTCATGCGTGCAGATCAGGCACGAGCGCTGGCTGAAAGCCGGTTGGGGGCGGCAAGTCCGTTGTTGCGGATTTCCTATGAGGCCGAAGCCAGCCGCCGCTTTGTCGTTGACGGCAAGGACATCGAAAAGAGTGAGGAACGTGCGGTTTCCAATCCGCTGGTGATCGAGGTGCCCGGTATCGGCAGTATCGAGGTTGTTCCTGGCGGCGGGGTTGATCTTCAGACGCACAAAGACCTTGCGGCTGCCAACGCCTCCCAGGTGTCCCGCATCCTCGCCGAGATTGGCGTTTCATCTATCGATGAAGCTCGCGAGGCGCACGGTCGGCGGGTCCAACGTGAGCTCGCGTTGAACGATGCCGTTTCCACATTGCGCAGCCTGGCGCCGGCAGGCGTTGATGTGCTCGGTGCGGAAGTCGAGGAACTTGAGGCGGGCCTTTTGTCGCTCGATGGCGGCGGTGCTGGAGCGTCTGAGGCGGTCGCCTTGAACGCTGACGGTGGGCGCGCGCCTGCCAGCATTGAAGAGCTTGGCAGGCAGCGTGCCGAGATAGAGCGCAGGCTTGGCAGTGCGCGCGAAGATTATCGTACCGCACAGAAGATTCTGACGCAGGCCATGAAGGGACTGGAGCGGTTTTGCTCGGACGCTGAAGGGCGCAAGTCGCGGCTTGCGGAGGTTTCCGAGCTTCTCGGGCCGGTAGCGGGCCGCGTTGCCCGGCGGGAAGAACTCGCTGCAGCATTGAACACGGCCCGTGATGCCGTGAATGATTTGCAACGCACCGTTGTCGCCTTGCAGGCCGAGGCCGTCGCGCCGCATGTTCTTGACGACATGAAGGTGCAAGTCAGTGCGGCCGAACTGGCCGTTGGCGAACGCGAGCGTGCTGTTCAAGAACTTCGATTGCGGGCGGCGGAACTGGAGGGGCGGGTTTCGGCGGCTGATGAAGCTGGAGCGGGCCTCAAGCTTTCGGCGCTGGAAGGGGAATTGGAGCGTGCTCGTGCTGACGCCGCGCGGTGGGAAAGCGAGGTTGCCGCCCTTAGCCTGCTGAAAGACGAACTGGATGCGGCGGAGCTTGGAGTTCGCGATCGCTTCCAGGCCCCAGTGATCGAGGCTCTTGCGCCGTACCTGACGGCTGTGTTCGGACAGTCAGGCATTGAGTTCGCTGATGGCTTCAAACCCGTATCTCTGGAACGCGATGGCTTAAGCGAGGGGCTGGACAATTTGAGCGATGGGACGCGGGAACAGCTTTCGGTTTTTGTGCGCCTTGCGTTTGCAAAGGTTCTTAGCGATGCCGGCGAGGGGGGGCCTGTCATTCTCGATGACCCGTTTGCTTTTTCCGATGATCAGCGCCTGACGAAGGCGTTTGTTGCCTTGCAGCAGGCTGCAAAAATCCATCAGGTGATCGTGCTGACTTGCCGTACTGGTGCTTTTGCGGCTTTCGATGCCAACCGGCTTTTGCTGTCGCGATGGGATCCGGATGCGCGTGAGGCCCGCTCACTTGCTGGGTGAGGCTTGATCCTTAAAGTAGATTGTGTCGACCAAACCGGGCCAGCGAGACAAGTTTGGCAGGCGGCGCGGGGCTCGCGCCTATTGGGGCGGGCTTCTTGGAGTACCACCCCGATATGCATTGTCTTGCGATATAAAGCTCGCAGCGCATCTGATTTGCTGCGCGCGAGGCGGTGCGAGCCACCGGGCGGCAGCGAGGTTGCTTCGTCAGTTGGCTGATCCGAGACGTTCGGCCTGGTTCAGGATGTGGTTTCGGATGAGGAAGGAGTATCGGTAGGAGGCAGCGGGGTTGAAGCACGCATTGGTGGTGTTTCAGCTTTTGCGGTGCCAGCCATGGGATCTTCACTTCGGCGGGATTTGCCTTCGAAGAATGCGCCCTGCTCGATGGCGAGTGCCTGATGGTAGATATCGCCTTCGACGTGGCTTTGCGCCTGCAGCATCACGCGCTTACCTCGGATCGAGCCCATGACGTGGCCGCGGACCACAACTTCCTCTGAGACGATCCCGCCGGTAATGCGTGCACGCTCGCCGACAATGATATGCGTACCGTGGATATCGCCTTGGACTTCGCCATCGATCTGGACCTGGCCCTTGGAGGACAGATTGCCGTGAATGACGAGATCAGGGCCGATAACAGATGGAGCGGACCGGTCGTTCGAGCGCGCGGTTGGAGGTGATGGCCGTTGGGCGTGGGCTGCCGGCGAAGGTGGCGCCGTGGTTGTCGAATTTGCCGGATCGGTTTCGGGTTTTTTGAAATTCGACAGCATGGCGTAACTGGCCTCCAAACTAGACGATGAAACAATACAAACGAACGACACGCGCAAACAGCACGACTGATGCAACTGCCCCGCACTGCTCAGGAGCCCTTAGGCTTCCAAATGCGATGTGCATTTGTCGCCGGAATGGCTCGCTGCAAAAGATCAATTTCTAGATCTTGCCGGAGCTTCGATTGCAGACCTCATGAAATATGACGACCGGGTAGGTACTCGCGCGCATATTCTATAGATATCTCTGCACCGGATCCGGCTGCGAGAATTGCTCTGATCTGCTCCTTTGTGGTGACGGACTTACAATCGGTTTCGAGTATCATGTTTCCCTGAACTCGTCACGAATGATGAATGAGCATGATGCGGCAAACTTAGGCAGCGTGTCCTCATTGTCGCGAACGTGTGGTCGGCGGGCACAGCCGCTGTCTTTCGGGCTGAGATGCAAGATCTGCGGCTCTATGCTGTCGGTCGGCGTATAGGCTGCAGACGGATGGTTTTGTGACGAGCTCACGCTGCCGGGGGACGGAATTATCCAGCCTAATCGCCCCGCCCCCAGTGGCTTTCAAATTTCGCGCACGGCGGCCAGAACTTCCGCTACGTGCCCTTTCCCTTTTC
>CAYGRH010000390.1:0-3021 GCA_964352165.1 uncultured Hyphomicrobiaceae bacterium
GCCGCGCGTCGTCGTCAGCTTCGAAGACACCGTCAACGCCGCCGGCATCGCCCAGTTCGTCGGCGGCATCCGACAGGGCCTTGTACTTCGTCAGTTCGTCTGCGCCTTCATGCGCGCTTGGGCGCAGCCAGGCATCGGCCCGGGCATAGCCTTCATTTAGCGTTGCGTCCTGGCGGATCTGGCCGGGCCATGCGGTGTCTTCGAACACGCGCGGGTCGGGGCGCAGGGCAACGCCCGCGTTCACCAGCGATCCGCCGCCAAGCCCGCAGCCGACGAGGACGTGCATGTCTCGGCCGACGCGGACGTCGTAGAGGGCTGTTTCCTTGCCCGACAGTTTGCCGTTGGTCGTCACCTGCAACTCATTGCGCAGATCGGGGAAGCGGGCGGGGAATTCACCGGTGACGAATTCGCGGCCGCGCTCCAGGACGGCCACACGTTTGCCGGCGCGCGACAGCCGGGATGCCGAAACGCCGCCGCCATAGCCCGAGCCGACGATGATGACGTCGTAGGCGTCGGCGATCTGGTCGAGGGAGCGGGCAAGTCGCGACATGCGGAATTCCTAGGTCTTATGGGCAGGATCGAAGTAACGGCAATTGGCCGGTATGGTCTGGCAAGGCTCGTCTGCGGCGCAACTTAACTGCGTTGCGGCGCGACTGCCAACCGTCATCGGGATCACAGTTGATGCGGCAAATGCAGGTGGTTGTGGAGGAGACAACCATATTGGCTGTGAAACCAATTTAAGAAATTTCCCCAATTCCGCCGGGTTTGGCGCGCTTATGCCCGCGACCTGACAAATGCCATGTGTCCGGGCTCGCTGAGACCCGGCTGGCGCGTGCCTTCATTCAGGCCCCGTGTTCCGCGTTGTCAGGGCGAGGCTATAGCTCAGCGGTAGAGCGGCCGGGTTTATCCCGGCAGGACGGGGGTTCGATTCCCTTTAGCTTCTCCAACTCTCGGTGGTCGAGAACAGGACTGTTAATCCTGCGGGCGCAAGCCTGTGCGTAGGTTCGACTCCTACAAGCGTTTTTCAAACGCACTTGGTTCAGGTCCAAGACGAAGACCACGGGAAGCCGGCCGTTGGCGCCGGCCTGTCGCTTTGAGGCTCGAAGGCTGCGGCTGGAAGGCGGAAGGGCGATGGGCAGCGCGCGCATCGGCTTTGTGCCGCGTGCGGATACCGCGCCCGGACCGAACCGGAGCCGAGGGTCCCGGGCCTTGTCCATCTTCGGATGGCTGGGTGCCGCGCCCGAGGTGCAAGGGGACGACCGGGGGCTCAAGCACCGGCCCGCCGGGCACTCGTGGCAACGGCGGTCGGCGACCCTTTGTTCTATGCATCCGGCCGCTGGGCCGTGTGTCGTGGAGCGCACGAGATCGAATTTCGAATGGACACATTTGCCGGAGCAACCGGCGATAAATTTTTTGGAGTTGGTACGATGGCAGTCTTCGGCGCAAACAAGAGCAATGAAATCGCGCCCCGCTTTGGTTTCTTCAAAGTGGTTGTCAAGGATGACGAGCGGGCGTTCCTGACGCGCGGCGGGCGGTTCGTTCGCCTGCTTGGGCCGGGTACGTTTTCCGCCTTCGATATGCGCGGCGAATATTCCGCCGACGTTGTCAAGGCTGTGCGTGCGGACCTGCCGGCGGAAAAGGCGCTGCTGTTGGAAAAGATGCATCCGACGGTGGCCGATGAGAACTTCGTCATCGTGCAGGCGGGGCCTAATGAAGTTGCCATCGTCTCTTACGACGGCGAGCCGGTTCAGCTTGTCCTGCCGAATACGACACGGGCGTTCTGGAAGGTGCTGACGCAGGTCGATGTCGAGCGTATCGATACGTCGGCTGAAGTGAGGGTCGCCAAGCGGCATCTCGACAAGATCGACGTTGCGCGCACCAAGATCGTCAGTCAGGCGATCGTGGAAGCAAACGAGGTCGGCTTGCTGATGGTCGATGGCGAGTTTGTCGAAACGCTGAAGCCGGGGCGGCATGCGTTCTGGGCGGTAGGGCGGCAGGTCAATATCGTCAAAGCGGATATGCGTCCAACGCCGCTGGAAGTGACGGCGCAGGAAATCCTGACGAAGGATCGCGTGGGTATCCGGGTGACGCTTACAGCGTTTTATCGCGTTGTGGACCCGGTGAAGGCTGTGCTGGGAACGAATGACGTTTCGGGAACGATCTATCGGCTGGTGCAATTCGCCATCCGCGAGGCGGTGGCGACGCGCACTCTCGATGAGATCCTGGCTGCGCGCGATGAGATCGACAAGCAGGTGCGGGCCTTCGTGGCTGGCCGGGTTGCCGAGCTTGGCGCGGAAGTGACCGAGATCGGAGTGAAGGACGTGATCCTGCCCGGCGATGTGCGCGATCTTCTCAACAAGGTCGTCGAAGCCGAGCGGGTTGCGAAGGCGAACCTGATCCGGCGTCAGGAGGAAACGGCTGCCACGCGGTCGCTGCTCAACACCTCGCGTCTGATGGAGGACAATCCCCTGCTGCTTCGGCTCAAGGAATTGGAAGCGCTTGAAAAGCTCGTCGAGAAGGTTGGCCGGATCGATCTGCATACCGGACAAGCCGGCGGGTTCGATGCGCTGTTGACGAACCTTTATTCGCTGGGTTCTGCAAAGCGCGAGAAGCCCGAGGGCTGATCGGTTGCAGCGCTTTTTGCAATAATCATGAGGCCGGGCGGGCTGCGTCCGGCCTTTTTCATATTTGTAGCGCGAAGTCGTGACTGCGAGTTTCCAGGGCTGTCCGTGACAGCCGGGAGAAGGCCTGTTAGGTTTTAGGTATTCGGCCTGTTGGGCTGGCACTCGATTGTGATGTGCCTGGTCTTTTTCGGTTGTGCGGGCTTGCTCGCATGCTGACCGGTCGTTCCAACCGATCGGGACATGGTCTCCGATTGCAAACCCTACTGTGTCCCTTCGCCAGCCAGAATTGCGCGAGTCATGGGGGCTTCAAGTCAAAAACCCAATCCGAAGCGAGGAAGCGAGATGAGCGAAGCCAAGTCCGGCGATACCGTGCGCGTACACTATACCGGCCGTCTGG
>CAYGRH010000391.1:0-3008 GCA_964352165.1 uncultured Hyphomicrobiaceae bacterium
TCAACACGCCGATAGCAGGCGGGGCCGTGTTTTGACAGCAAACTCGTTGGAGGGGGCATGAAGGCGCTCATATATTACGGCGATCCCATGTGTTCGTGGTGCTGGGGTTTCGCTCCTCAGATCGCCATGATCGGCGACTGGTTCAAGGGCAGGTTGCCTATACGGATGGTGATGGGCGGATTGCGGCCGGGCACGACTGAGCCGATGTCGGATGAAATGAAGGCCGAAATCCTTGGGCATTGGAAGGATGTGGCGGCCAAGACCGGCCAGGCCTTCGACTACACATTCCTCGAGCGATCCGGTTTCGTCTATGACACCGAGCCCGCGTGCCGAGCAGTTGTCGTGGCGCGGGAACTGGGGGCCGACAAGGCTTTTCCCGCTTTCAACGCCATCCAACAGGCCTTCTACGAGCGTGCCTGGGACGTGACCAGCCGCGATATGCTTGGCGAGATTGTTGCCGATGTCGGCGTCAACCGGGCGACGTTTGATGCGATCTTCGATACCGAGGGCGCGCGCGAAGCCACCCAGCGCGATTTTCTCGCCAGCCGGAATATGAAGGTCACTGGTTTTCCGACGCTTATAGCCGAGGAAGAAGGCAAGCCGCCGAAACTCCTGACTGCCGGCTACCGCAAGCTCGACACGCTCATTCCGGCTCTGGAGAAGTGGCTGGACAGCTGAGTTGGCTCAAAACACCAAGTTCTTGACCGCGGAATCGAGGATTTCCTGGAAGCGGTGCCAGGCGGGCATGTTGGAGTGGCCGGTGAAGAAGAAGCCGCCGAGGCCGACGGTGAAGACGAGCCAGCCATACAGCGTGTGCTCGATGAAGACCGCCCAAAGGGAGCGTGTCGTCGCATATCGGTAGGCCAGCAGCATGCCGAGTACGGCCGTTCCCACAACAGCAACCCAGTTGCCGAAAAGGACGTGCGCGAAGCCGAACAGCGCGCCGTTTGCGACAATCATGATCCAGGGGATGCCGTTGAACAGCGGGCCGTAGCGGTGGAAGAAATACGTGCGGTAGACGAGTTCCTGCACCAGCACGGACGCCAGCGGGTAAAGGATCATCACGCGCTGCCAGGTTTCGGTGCGCTGCAGGGGGAAGTTCAAAAACTGGCGCGGCATTTCCTGCTGCACGAAGGCTGCGACCATGCCGCCTGCGATGATGAACACCGCAAGGATCGAAAGCAGATCCTTGTAGCCGAAGCCCTTGATGATCTCCCGGCGCAGGAGAAACGTGTTGTCCCACAGCAGGAACAGCACGAAGGCCAGCAATACCGGCGGCAGCAGGATGAACAGCGGCAGCTTTTCGCCATGAACCAGATGATAGAGCGCGATGGGAATGCACAGGTAGAGGACGATAAGCTCGATCAGCAGCAGGAGGCGGCGCAGGAGCCTCGGGTTGGCGCGGTGATCGGCACGCTTGAGCGATCCACCGGCAGCGATCCCGGACTCGGATGGCCAGCGCAATTCTCCCATCGACGCCCCTCCCCTCTTCCCGTTGCGCGAACCGTGGTTGCGTCGCGCTCGCTCAACCCGTCGCGGTCAGCTTCTTGACGGCGGCCGACAGCGAGTGGCGGACCTTGTGCCAGCCTTTGGAGCCTTCCGACGTCATCCAGTTCATCTGCAGGGAGCGGCGCGGGCCTTCGAACGGGTGATGGCCGTGCCAGGAATTGTCTGCGCGCTTGAAGATCAACAGCGTGCCGTTGTCGGGGGCGACCTCGGTCACAAAGTCATCGACGTCGGTGCCGTTGTTCAAGATGCGCAGGCGGCCGCCGTCCTGGTTCCAGTCCTGGTTGAGGTAGAGCAGGACGGTGATGATCTTGTCTTTTGAATCCGTGTGGATCTTGCCGTCCTTGGCGCGGGTGTAGCCGCGCAGCGAATACATCTTCGGGCGGCCGTCAAGTTCAACGCCGAATTTTTCCTCGATCACGGTTTGAAACGCTTCGCCGTCCAGTTCGTCGATGACTTCCTTGATGGCCATATTCGCTTCAAGGCTTTCTATCGGATACGAGCCACCCTTTTCGATATTGGGGTAGGTCTCGTTGATGCGGCGAACGCTGTCAGCGTCCAGGAAGCCCGGCACGACCGTGAACGTGTAAGGCGTCGTTTCGACATTGGCTTGGCGAAGCTTGTCCAGGTTCAGATGCGCCATTGACGTGTCCTCGTTGCGTTCATTGAAAATTCGCTTTCCGCTTCGTTGGTTGCCCTTAAGCGTTAGCCGGCGGAGCGTCGTGCCATTCGTGTGGCGATCTCGGCTGCGATTGCCTCGGCGGAATGGATGGGATCATAGCTCCAAGTCTCGAGTTGTTGGAAGCTTTCGGGCAGCGGGCGGGTCGCGCCATGTGCGGAAAGTCCTTCGTGGAACCGGGAAAACTTCGACGATCCGCCCGATGGCGTGAAGATGTAGACGGGCTTGCCCGTGGCGCAGGCCTCGCCGCACATGTTGACGCTGTCGGCTGTCACGATGAGGGCGTCGGCGGCCGCCAGGAAGTCCGGATAGGGATTGTCGCCGGTGCCGTTCCAAAGGATGCGCGGGGCGTTTTGCGTCGCTTTGTCGGCTGCTGAGATAAGCCGCTTGTGGGTACGCCGCGATGGCGTAATGAGGAAGCTTGCCCCCAAGGCTGCGAGCGATGTCAGCGAGCGGCAGAAACGATCGTCGTCTTCGTCTGTGAATTTGTAGACGCCGTTTTTCCCGCCCAGCACGACTGTGATGCGGGGCTTTGGAAGATTGTGGATTTCGGCTGGTAGGTTGGCGCGCAGGTCCGTCAGCCGGGCATGCGAGAAGCTGTGAGGAGATGTCAGCGTTGTCATGACGTTTGGCCCACGGCGCTTGTCGTGAGCCGGTACCCAGATCATATCGGCGGTGCCGGGACCGGACTTGGGGTCTTGCAGGACGACGGTAAAGGTCTTGTCTCCCGCCTTGCGCTTCAAGGCGCGGATATAGGGGATCGCAGCTCTGCCCGTGGCGATTGCGATATCCGGCCAGGGCGGGGCGAAGGCTGTTCCAGGTT
>CAYGRH010000392.1:0-2989 GCA_964352165.1 uncultured Hyphomicrobiaceae bacterium
CCTATCCGGCCCGAGATCGCCGCAATGGGCTGCAAATGCTGTTCCCAGCTCGTGGTTTTGATATGAACCGGCACACGAGACTGCAGCAGGTTTGTCAGGAGCCCTCAGCATGACGCTTTCGCCCTTAGCATCGCAATCAGCGAGCCAAGCAGAGCCGCTTTCCGACGACGCCCCGCATGTCTTGATTGTTGATGACGATCAGAAAATCCGCGACCTGCTGGCCAAATATCTCGGCTCCAACGGCTTTCGTGTTTCGACGGCGGAGGATGCCAACACGGCAAGGGCTGCCATGCGCGGGCTGTCGTTCGACATCATTCTGCTCGATTGGATGATGCCGGGGGAGACCGGTTTTGATCTTGCGCGTGATCTCAAGTCGCAGATTCAGACGCCGATCTGCATGCTGACAGCGCAGTCGGAGACCGACCACCGCATTGCAGGTCTTGAAATCGGCGTCGACGACTACGTTGCCAAACCGTTTGAACCGCGCGAATTGCTGCTGCGTATCCGCAATATTCTGCGGCGGGGGACGGCCGGTGCGGAACCCTGCGAGGAAGTGCGAATGGGGTCGTTCGTGTTCCATATCGGGCGCGGCGAACTCAAACGCGATGACGAGACGATCAAACTGACCGAACGCGAGCGCGATTTGCTGCGGCAGTTTGCAGGAAAGCCGGGGATGCCTATTCCGCGCCATGAACTGGGCAACGATGACAACACCGGCAACGAGCGCGCGATCGATGTTCAGATCAATCGGTTGCGCCGGAAGATTGAATCGAACCCTTCAAATCCGGTGTATCTCCAGACCGTCCGTGGTAAGGGGTACATTCTCTACACCGACTAGGGTGCCCCTAATTTGCAGCTACGGGCAGGCTGCGGCGCGGCCAGTTCGGCTGTGCAACAAGTTCGGGCTGTATCTGTGAAGTCAATTACGCCGAACGGTATGTAGCAGGCCGATGGCGGCTCTCATGACGACTTGCAATCGGGAGTGCGGATGGTGTTTCTGCGCCGCAATGATGCAGAGCCGCAGAGCGACAAGCGCGCGACCGGGTTGCGGTTCAGCGGGCTTGGTAGGCTCGGCAGTAATCTGCGCGACATCTTTTCGTACGCTGGTCGCAGTGTGGGTGAACTGCTACCCAAGGGCCTTTATGCGCGTGCCCTCATTATCATCATTGCGCCAATTGTCGTTCTAGAGGGCGTTATCGCATTCGTCTTCATGGAGCGGCATTGGCAGGCGGTGACGCGGCGTTTGTCGGAAGCCACAGCGCGCGACGTTGCCGCACTCATCCAAGTCTACGAAACCTATCCGCAGCCTAAGGGTTATGGGCCGCTCATCGACATGGCGCGCGACAAGCTCAATTTGTCGATGCAGGTTCTGCCGCCGGGCGACCTTCCCGCAGCGCGCCCCAAGCCATTCTTCGACGTACTCGACCGTGCGCTGTCGCGGGAGATCAGCCGTCAGGTCAACCGGCCGTTCTGGATCGATACCGTGGGCCAGTCGCGCGACGTCGAAATCCGCGTTCGTCATGACGATGCGGTGTTGCGCTTCGTTGCCACACGTAGCCAAACCTATGCTTCGAACTCGCACATCTTCCTACTGTGGATGGTCGGCACCTCCGTCGTCCTGCTGACCGTCGCCATCATGTTCCTGCGTAACCAGATCCGCCCTATCCTGCGGCTGGCGGAAGCCGCAGACGAATTCGGCAAGGGCCGTCCGGTGCCCGACGACTTCCGGCCGCGCGGCGCGCGCGAAGTCCGCCAGGCTGCCCAGGCGTTCCTGGAAATGCGCGATCGCATCACCACGCACGTTGAACAGCGCACGACGATGCTCGCGGGGGTCAGTCACGATCTGCGAACGATCCTCACGCGGTTCAAGCTGGAGCTTGCGCTGCTTGGCGATACGCCTGAAGCGCAGTCGATGACGGCTGATGTCAATGAGATGCAGCACATGCTTCAGGACTATCTTGCCTTCGCGCGCGGCGATGAAGGCGAGGAAGCCTCGCCGACCAGCCTGAAGGAACTGCTGGAAGAAATCTGCGACGATGCCGAAGTGATGGGCATCTCCATCGAATTGAAGTTCCGCAAACGCCGCCGCGACATCATCGTTCCGCTCAAACGGCAGGCCTTCAAACGCGCCATCACGAACCTTGTTTCGAATGCGTCGCGCTACGGGGAGACCATTATCGTTCGGGCCGCCACCGAGAAGCATTGGCTCCGCATCGAGGTTGACGATGACGGCCCCGGTATTCCGCCCGAGGAGCGCATCAACGTGTTCAAGCCGTTCTATCGCGTCGATCACGCGCGCAATCAGGATAAGGGCAACACGGGCCTGGGCCTCGCCATCGCGCGCGACATCGCCCGCGGGCACGGTGGCGATATCTCGCTGGGTGAAAGCTCGATGGGCGGCCTGCGCGCAATTATTTCGGTGCCGATGTAGAGGGCGTGCGCGGAGCCGGGGATAGCCGGCTCCGCGCATTTCAGGTTCAGTTGAGCTTCAGGGAGCCGAAGACCCGCACGTTTGCGCCGGGCAAAAGGACGTCTTCCCGCCGCTTGAACGAAGCGTGGTTCAGCACCTCGTCGTCAGCAAGGTTTTCTCCCTTGATACCAATCGTCATCGACGGACCAAGGCCCGCATCGCTTTCGAGCGCCACGCTGTAGGACAGCTCGGCCGACACAAGCGTGTAGCCGGGGGTTGCGATCTCGTTTGCGCCGATCTCGTCCTGATCGAAAGCGTGCAGGACGCCTGCGCGTGCGAACCAACTGGCGTCACGGTAGAACAGGCCGCCACCCAGGCGGTGCGGCGGGATGCGCGGAACGTTGCCGCCTTCATCAAAGCGGGCGCGCACAAAATCGTACTGCCCCTCGATCCCCCAGACGCCGTTCCAGATCGGTGCAACTTCGTATTGCCCCGCCAGTTCCACGCCGAAGAAATTGGCATCACGCTGACCGAACAGGACCTGATCGAGCGCTTCATGGCCGTGACCGTCGCCGCCGT
>CAYGRH010000393.1:0-2971 GCA_964352165.1 uncultured Hyphomicrobiaceae bacterium
CATCCGGGCGTAGACAGACCTCATGAGCGAAAAAGGCGGCGGCTTCCAAAAAGCACTTTCGTTAACGGGCAAGGTTCTGCCGGGCGATTGGCTGAAAACGGCGGTTTACCTCAATCTGATCGCGGCTCCGAGAAAGCTGCTACGTGGGGCGGCCAACAGTTTCTATCGGATGGATCACGTCTACGATGTGATCCGCGAATTCGATTCCAGATACGATGGAAAATTCTCGATTCTCGAATTCGGTGTTGCCGACGGCTACGCCTTCACCAAAAAGCTTTACGCGACACGCTACCTCAAAGCCGAAGACCGCATCACCGTGCATGGCTTCGATACGTTCGAAGGCATGCCTGAGCGCGTGCAAGCCGTTGACGGCGCGCTGGTGCAGGGCAACGACTGGGAAGCAGGCACCTTCAAGGGGCGGTATGAGGAGCTGCAATCCTATTGCGGGAAAAAGTATAAAAATTTTGAACTGCACAAGGGCCTGTTTGACGACACCTTGACGCCGGAGTTCCTCGAAACGCTTAAAGAGCACAAACCGATCCTGATCTGGATCGATTGCGATTACTATTCGAGTACGAAAGCCGTCTTTGAAAAGCTGATCCCCTATATTCCGACCGGCTGTGTCATCTATTTCGATGACATCTATTTCAATTTCAGCTCGCGCTTTACCGGCGAAATGCGGGCGGTGGCAGAAATCAATGCCGGACAGTTCGGCGAGGGTGTGGAGCTTGTTCCCGACCGTGCACTGACGTGGGATTCAAACCGGGTCTACCGGTTCGTCAATCTGAACTGCGAAACACAGCACGTCATCAAGGATCCAGGCGATCCGGACCACATTCGCTTCCGCGCGGATGATTCGCCGTTCCCTTGATCGGCGGCTGGGTGCCGGGTGCGCATCTTGGTGCGCAGTCCCGGACCCGCATCGCGCCGTTCTTCTGCACAATTAGGCAGTCCGTGCGCTTTTGGCTCAGATGCCCTTGAAGACTGTGCCAGCCCAGAGCAGCGCGAAGCTGACGAGCAAGACTTCGAACAGGTTGCCGCTGACGATCGGTGAGATCACCGGAACTTCAACTGATGCGTAGCGCATCGCGATTACGGTAGCTGCCAGCAGAGTAGCGATAGTCCAAATTACGAATGTCGGGCGGGAAAGTGCCATGCCGTCGATCCCTTCAGTTGCTTGATTTTTAGCCCTGACGCGGCTGACGGATGTCATTTGGCAATCTGTCGGATGCGAACCAAGGGGTGATAATGAACAACTGTTTTTTCCTGGATTCGCAGCACTGACAACTTGCCGAAGCCGTTCAACGATGTTCCGGCTTCTGTTGCAAGTTGATCTGATTCTGTGACCGTCACGAACGGCGCAGGAAACTTTTGAACAGGTCAACGACGGCGGCGGGGCGTTCATCCTGGGGAGCGTGCGAGCATCCAGAGATGACTTTCATCCGCGCGTTGGGCAGGGCCTTTGTCAGTCTGATCCCGGTCTCAATCGGAACGGTTTCGTCGCGGTCGCACCAGATCACCAGCGTGCGCTGCTTGATCGTGGGGTAACGGGCGGTGAGCCGGTCGACCTCGCGCGGTACGATTTGGCGGGATGTCGAAATCAGGGCATGGCGGGCGGCTGCGTCATAGTAGGGCCGTGCATAGGAGCGGACGTCCTCATACGTCAGGTTCTCCTGCTCGTTCGGGTTCAGCGACAGCCAAGCTGAGAGTTCAGGCGGGACAAGGGTGAGGATCGCGTACGGCAGCACAGGCGTGCGCATGAATGACACGAACGCCGTCGAGGGCTGATTGTAGGCCGGCGCGTTCATCAAGACGAGATCGCGAATGCGGCCTTTCTCGCGACGATTGAAATCCAATGTCACGAGCAGGGCGATTGCGCCGCCATAGGAGTGTCCGACGAGCGTGAAGTCCTTGAGGCCGCGTTTGCGGATGAACGCTGCGATCAGGTTTGCGTGGTCGAACGGCGAGTACGCCAGATCGAATGGTTTTTCCGATTTCCCAAAGCCTTTGAGGTCGACTGCGATGACGCGGTTGTTGCGAGCCAGTTTTGGAATGACGTGCCGCCAGCTGTAGCTGGAAGCGCCAAGACCATGCAGAAGAAGGATCGGACGGCCGCGTCCATATTCTTCGGCGTAAAGCGCTACTGGCGGCTGACCGCGGACCTGTACGCGCGTCATGTATCCGTGTGACGCCGGTTTTGGGGCCGCTTTCGGACTGGCTGCCATCGCACCCGGCGCAGAGCGAGCTGCGGCGCCTGTCTGATATGAAATAAGGGCCAGAGCCAGAATCGCGAACAGCGATACGGCACGCGTGGCAAACGCAACCATCAACAACTCCAAACGCAACGCGGCAATTACTTGAGTTTGAAGGTCTAGCTGAACATGGCTTTCAAACACTTAACGCGCGTTCCATTTTTTGAGCTCACGGGCCAATGGCCCTCCGCATGGGCGGCGCATCTTGAGCCAACACCCCGCAAGCGGGTGTTGGGCGGGCGCCGGGTCGCGTTGCTCCCTGATCGCCTGCGGCCGTGAACGGGAAGCGCTGTGTCCGTTGGGCCACCTGAGTGCTTTCGCGGCCTTTCCCCACCTGAAACGGTTAACAATCCATTGACACCCATAAATTTCCATGTGATCCCATGAATGCCCGTCCGCACCGGGCACGGACCGTGGCTTGGCGCCGGTCAGGAAAGAGGGCCAAGGCCGCTGCGACTGTCACGGTCCACCTCTCACTTGGGGGTCATTAAGGACCGCGGCTTTTTTCAAGAGGCTGCGGGTGTGCCGGAGAAGCGTGACGGGAGTGATCGCTTCTTGGGGTGCATTTGTTGAGTGGGGTTCGTTTCGCTGCGCTGGCAATTACAGGGCCGCCTCGCAGCGAAATGAGAAGCGTTCGAAATAGTTTTGCGTCGAGGGCGAGGTCGAAAACAGGAGATGGACCGTTTTGTCTCGACATTCATCAACAAGATCGACGCGAA
>CAYGRH010000394.1:0-2965 GCA_964352165.1 uncultured Hyphomicrobiaceae bacterium
GGGTCGAGTTCTGGATCAACGGCACGTGAAAAGCGCTATTGGCAAAGTGCGGCAGATCGCGCGGGCCCTGCAGCTCGAAGCCCAACTCAGCAAGAAGCAGATCCTCGATCTTTATCTGCTGCTGGCGCCGTTCGGCGGAAACATCGAGGGCGTTCGCGCAGCCTCGCTCGCCTATTTCGGCAAGGAACCAAAGCGGCTTTCGGCAGGACAGGCAGCGTTGCTAGTGGCGCTGCCGCAGTCGCCCGAAATGCGCCGGCCGGACCGCTATGCGTCCCGCGCCAAAGCCGCGCGTGACCGTGTGCTCGACATCGCGGTTGCGCAAGGCGTGATCTCGAAGGCGGAATCCGACCGCGCTAAGACAGAGCGCGTACCGAACCGTCGCCTTGCGTTTCCTATGCTCGCGCCGCACCTGTCCGAACAGGAAGTTACGGCAAGACCCGAAGAGCGCACGCACCGGCTGACGCTCGACTTTGAAAAGCAGGCGGCACTTGAAAAGCTGGCGCGCGAGCAGACGAAGCTGACGGGCGCGAAACTGTCTTCGGCCATTCTTGCCATCGATCATGGGACAGGCGAGGTGATCGCGCATGTGGGCGCATCGGATTATCTCGACCAGGGCCGGCTGGGTGCGATCGATATGACGGCAGCCGTTCGTTCACCGGGTTCAACGCTCAAGCCCTTCGTCTACGGGCTGGCCTTCGAGGCAGGACTTGCGCATCCGGAAACGCTCATCGAAGACCGCCCGACACGGTTTGGGTCCTACAGCCCCGAAAACTTCAACGAGACCTATCGGGGCACCGTGACGATCCGCGAGGCGCTTGGGGCATCGCTGAACGTTCCAGCCGTGCGGGTTCTCGATGCGGTTGGGCCGACGCGGCTGCTCGCGCGTTTCCGGGATGCGGGATTTGCTTCAAGCCTGCCGGATGGGGCCAAGCCTTCGCTGGCCGTCGCACTAGGTGGCGTTGGCATGACGCTCAAGGATCTGGCCGGGCTCTACACAGCACTTGCGCGCGGGGGCCATCCGGTGAAGCTCAGCCATCGCGAGGGGGAGCGCGAAAAAGAGATCCTGTCGGGTGCGGTCAAAAACAATTCTGCAAAGCCCGTATTGTCTCCCGTCGCGAGCTGGTACATCGCCGACATATTGAAAGACGCACCGCCGCCGGCCAACACGAGGGCCGGGCGCATCGCCTACAAGACCGGCACGTCGTATGGCTACCGCGACGCGCTCGCGGTCGGGTTTGATGGCCGCTATACGGTTGCGGTTTGGATTGGGCGGGCTGATGGAACTTCGACGCCGGGTCTTGTAGGACGCACTGCGGCAGCCCCCATCTTGTTCGATGCGTTCCAACGGCTGAGCGAAACGCGCGCGCCACTTGCCAAGGCACCTAAGGGAGCGGTGATCGCTAGCGGGCCGGAGTTGCCGCCGCCGCTGAAGCGCTTCGGCCGCGATACGATACGCATCAGCGAAGCCGGCCCATTCCTAGAGCCGCCTGTTGCCATTGCCTTTCCGCCGGACCGTGCGGACGTTGAACTTACCGATGCGGGCGATGGTCGTGACGCTGCCCTCCTTCTCAAGGCCGAAGGCGGCGTGCTGCCGCTGACCTGGCTTATAAACGGCGAACCGATCAGATCGCGCGCGCACCGGCGCGACGTTGCCTGGGAACCGGATGGCAAGGGCTTTGCCAAGGTCTCCGTGATCGATGCCAAGGGGCGGGTTGATCGCGTCACCGTCAGGCTGAAATAGATGCTTACACGCTCTGCCAGCATCGCCCACGCCATCACTCCCATCGGCATTTTCGGTTCCTTTGCACTCGCTCCCGCGTCCTATAAGGTCTCGCCTTACTGAAGCCAATACGATTGGCGACGCATCTCCAACGGTTGCAGAAGAAGTTCATGGCGCTTGACCGCATACTCGCTCTGGCTGGCCTCATCGGTTTGGCATTCGTGTTGTACACGGCGAGCCAATCGCCGGAGGAGCCAACCGAAGACAGCAGACTGCCCACGCTCGCCGCGGACCTTTCGCGCACGACCGTTTCAGGCCTTTCGTCGGGGGCCTACATGGCGGGCCAGTTCCAGATGGCGCACGCTGACATCGTCAAGGGCGCTGCGATCATTGCGGGCGGGCCTTACGGTTGCGCGGAAAGTGCGTTCGCAGGCGTCGTACCGGGACCGGGCACGGTGTTTCTTAATGCCTCGCGCGCCGTCAACGGCTGCATGTTGAATTCTCTTTCGATGTGGAATGTTCCCAATCCATCAGCGCTTGCCGCAAAAGCAAAGGACATGGCCGAAAGCGGCCTCATCGATCCAATCGCCAACGTGATCACCGATCGTATTTATCTTTTTTCAGGCAGCGAAGACGACGTTGTTCGACCTGAGATCGTGAAGGCGGCGGTCGCGTTTTATTCTAAGCTCGGCGTGCCTGCGGATCAGATATTGTTCAATCAGGACGTTGCGGCGGGCCATGGGTTTGTGACCGAGACAAAAGGCGGGGCATGCGGGGAAACAGCGTCGCCGTTTATCGTCGATTGCGACTACGATCAGGCAGGCCGGCTACTCGGCCATATCATCGGCGGACTGCGACCGCCGTCGGGTACGGCATCGGGCTCCTTGATGATTTTCGACCAGAAGGAATTCACCGCGAAGCTCAAGGATCACGGCATGGCCGATAGCGGTGCGGTTTATGTGCCTGCTGCCTGCCGGGCTGCCGATGCCACGTGTGCGGTCCATGTTGCCTTTCACGGCTGCCGGCAAAACCGGGCGGCGGTCGGCGAAGCGTTCGTGAAGGACAGCGGCTATGTCCGTTGGGCTGACACCAACAAGCTCGTCATCCTGTTTCCGGAGGTGACTCAGGGGCCCATCAACCCGAAGGGCTGCTGGGATTGGTGGGGGTATACGGGGCGCGACTACCTGAATAAAAAAGCGCCGCAGATCAGAGCGGTTCGCTCAATGCTGGACCGGCTGTCACAGC
>CAYGRH010000395.1:0-2963 GCA_964352165.1 uncultured Hyphomicrobiaceae bacterium
GCACCTATCTAGCTATTCAGGATCTCGATCTTTCAAACGAGGACCGGGTCGCCCTCGACCAGACGCCGTTCCGCATTCTGCTGCGCAAGGACGTAAACCTTCTGCGCGACGCAAAGATCATCGAGATCCAGGATACGGGCGAGCAGATCCTGGTTGCCTTGCAGGATAAGGATCCCGACGCGGCGGGGAAGATCCGGTTGTTCCTGAAGTCTCAGCCCGAACTGGAGTTGCAGGGCTGGACGACGACCGATGCCCAGGGGCTCGATACCCGCATCGACGTGTCAAACGTGAAGCGGGACGCCGAGATCAAGGCCGAAAAATTCGTCATAAAATCCGTGGCGAAGCCCTTCCAGCAGTGATTTCTGCCCATTTTCCGACCGACTCAATGTTGCTGCCATGTCTCTGAGCAAGCAGTAGGTGTGGAAAAAACGGGCATAACTGGTAACAATTTCGTGATTTTGAATGTTTCTGACTGTTGAAAGAGGGTCATAGGATATTAGATTAGGAACAGTCAGGCGCGTCACCCTGTATTCGGTAGTGCCCCCCGTCTAGCCGAAGACGCAGCCTGAGATGTCGGATTCCCTCCCGACATCGTGCGCGAGAGCGCTCATGACGCCCAACCCCTCCCCCCGGGGTTGGGCGTTCCTCTTTCCAGCCCCTGAAGCCCAAGTGAAGTTGACGTGCGAACGAGGTCGGATTGGCGATTCCTCGTTCTGATCCGTGATGTTTGATTTGGCGGCGAATTCCGACGCGGCTTCCGCATCCGTGATTGCGCATATTGGGCACACTTGTGCTCAGCCAATTGCGTTGGCGGAAAAGAACATCGGTCGGAGCTGGCAATCAGGAGTTGCGAATTAGTGCAGCGCCATGCCGGGCTGTTCGCCGCCGAGCAATGCATCGACGGAGCGCAACTCGTGGGCGATCTTGTTCAAGCGCCCCGCGATCTTGTGCATGAAGTGGTCTGCGATAGCGGGGTCTTCCAGCATTTGCTCGAGCAATTCCTCGCGCGTGATGCGCAGAGCCCGGACATTGCCACGAGCGATAACGGTCGATGAATGTTGGGTTTCAACAAGCATGGCCATCTCGCCGACGAGAGAACCTTCGGGTACGTCTTGCGGCGTGCCGTCGTGGTCGGGCCCAGAGATCTGTACGGCATCACCCGAGACGATGAGGACGGCGGCATCACCGTCTTGATCCTCAGCGATAATCGTCTGACCGGGTCTGTAGACGATCCGCTCGGCGCGACGGGCAATTTCGGTAATCTGTAGCGGCTTCAGCCCATCGAACAGCGCGACACCGCGCAACGGCTGGACCAGCGCATTGATGGCCATAATCTCAACTCCACTTGTCACTTGACGACTGATAATCGGGACGCAACGCGGTACGTCACAGGCAGTCGTTAAGCGGGACAGTGGCTTGCCAGTGAGCGAGAGAAGGTTCGACTGATTCGGGGTGTCCAGTCCATCGGGCAAGGTTTTGCGCCTGGGCCATGTGCATGACGGGGGGATAAGTGCCCGGAAATGGCGTCGGCGGACGGGCCCACGGGGTGTTCAGTGTGGGGTGCCAATGCGACCGTAATGCCTGAGGGCAAGCCAAATCCATTGCAGTTTGAAATGGCTCCGCCTCAGGGCGTCGTCAGGGCACGAGCTTGTAGCCACCTGTTTCAGTGACGAGTAGCTCGGCGTTGGATGGGTCTTTCTCGATCTTCTGGCGAAGACGATAGATGTGCGTTTCCAGTGTATGCGTGGTGACGCCGGCGTTATAGCCCCATACTTCGTGCAGCAGCACCTCGCGGGTGACGACTTTCTCACCGGCCCGGTAGAGGAACTTCAGGATGGAGGTTTCTTTTTCGGTCAAGCGGACTTTGGCTCCCTTCTCGTCAACGAGAAGTTTGGAGGCCGGCTTGAAGGTATAATGGCCGATAGCGAAAACGGCGTCTTCGCTTTGCTCGTGCTGGCGGAGTTGAGCGCGGATGCGGGCCAGCAGAACAGCAAATTTGAACGGCTTCGTGATGTAGTCGTTGGCTCCTGCATCGAGCCCAAGGATCTGATCGGCATCCGAGTCATTGCCCGTCAGCATCAGGATCGGGCTCTTGAAGCCGGACTTGCGCAGGATCTTGACGGCCTCGCGGCCATCCATGTCCGGCAGGCCGACGTCAAACAGCACGAGGTCGAAGTGGTCGGCCTTCGCGAGTTCCAGCCCGCGCGAGGCGCTGGGAGCGATCGTCACGTCGAATTCGTCGTGAAGCGCGAGCTGATCATTCAGGGATTCGCGAAGATCCTCATCGTCATCCACAATGAGAAGCTTTCGAGCCGTGCTCATTCGGTTTGCTCCGGATTGTTCTGCAAGAAGGTCGTAGATGTTTGTCTACCATTGTAGGCTGCGTGAACATAGCAATCTACTCCCCACGGCTCGTGCCACAGGTTGGCTGCGAGCAAAATGAACGATGTAATCATGTCGCGTCAAATGGTTGTGATGGCCGCGTCAAGTCGACGGACGGCCGGGCTGGTGCGTTGCGGGAACCTTGAACTCCCATGCGCCATAGGTCGATCCGGGATGGTGGCCGAAAAGCGCGAAGGGGACGGTGCCTCGCCGATAGGCTCCTTTGACCTGATCGAAGTGCTGTATCGATCCGACCGGATCAGGCGGCCGCGCAGTGGTTTACCGGTCAGGGCGATAGATCGGAACGATGGCTGGGCTGATGCGGCGTTCGATCGCAACTACAACCGGCTTGTTCGCCATCCCTATCCGGCAAGTGCTGAACGGCTTTGGCGGGATGACGGGCTTTACGACCTCGTGGTGGTAACCGGCTACAACGTGCGTCCGCGCATCAAGGGGCGGGGGAGCGCCATCTTTGTTCATGTCGCGCGTGAGGATTTTGCTCCGACGGAAGGTTGCGTTGCCTTGCGGCTCGCGGACCTTGAGAAACTCGTTGCGGTGATGCGGCCGGGAATGCGGATCGT
>CAYGRH010000396.1:0-2929 GCA_964352165.1 uncultured Hyphomicrobiaceae bacterium
GCCTGAGCGCATGCCCTCCATGTGCATGTTCATGAAGCGGTAGGACAGCATCCACTCGCCCTTCTTGTGCATGTGGTCGCCCATGACGCCGATGGGGGCGTGGCCGTCCGCGCGGATGCCGCCGCCGTGATGGCCACCGCCGGAATACGAAATCGAGGTCCCGGGCGGCAGGTCGTCAGCCGAGGCGGGAAGGGATGCTGGGAGTTGGAGGCAGGCGCATGCAATTGCGCATGCGGACGCTCGCGCAATGTGGCGCAGTGAGATGGGGGACATGGATGGTCTCCAGAAGGAAAACGATAACAGGAGCCGATCAAGCGCGCGGTCGCAGACGACCAAGCGGTTGAGCAGAGGCTTTGTGTGCTGATGCGTTTTAGATCTGGAAGGTTGGTGGGCCGCGGGCCGTAGGCTGCGGCGTGTCGAGGTTGTGGGCGACCCTGACAAGCGGCGGCAGAAGAAATTGGCGCTCTGTTGCAGGATGGATAAAGACTGGCGCCGCAGGCTCAAGAGCCCAAGCCAGTGAGGATATCCCTGCGCAGAACGGGCAGAAGCGCGGCTTCTGGTCGTCGTTGTTGGCTTGTCCGTCTACATCGTCTGGGGTGCCCGCGTCGAGCTTCATCAGCCCGTGGACGGAACACATAACGAGTTCGACACCGGACCCGGCCGAGCCGGCATTGGCTGCAGATGCGCTGAGAGCAACCTGACCCATCGGCGCGAACACGGTGATAAGCGCCAGTCTGATGATCAGACTGGCGATCGCCACGTAACCAATTGTGCGCCTTGATGCCTTCGACGTCACCGTCGCTATGTCCTCTTGGGATGGATGCTCGGGCCAGAAGATATCAAAAAGGACGAATATGTCCGTTGCAGATTTGCCGCAGTCCGTTGATCCCGTTCAGTCGTGTTGAGTGGCGACTGATTCGGGCGAACTGGGGAGCCGAATCGCGCTAGTCGGGTAAGACCCGCTGCAAACCCAGGCCTGCCGCATGTCCAACGGATCCCGTCCATCGTCGCTGCCGCCGCATGTCGCCCACGTGCGCGACGGGCGGTACACCGATGGGCTGGCGGCAACTCCGCACGGGCCGACAGCGCATGACAACGTTATCCCGCTGGAAGCCGGCAAGCCTAAGCGCTCGAAGAGCCATCAGGCCCAGATACGCAAAATGCGACGGGTGAAGAGCGCGCGGTTCAATGCGTCAAAGCGGCTTGAGAAGCGACACGAGGCCTCCATCACGGCGTTTGCCATGGCAGGTGTGTTTGGCTTCGTGCTGCCGGTGTTCGCGCTGATCTTTACGCAGTCGGTTTCCGAGCACCTGAAGAACGTGCTGGAATTCACGGGCTATGTCGCGGGCGCGCTGTCGCTGGTTATCGGACTTACCGAACAGGCGCGCGATTACAAGCCGCGCGCACATGCGCTGCACCGGTGCGGGCTCAGGGTGAATTCCGTCGTGCGGCGGCTGGAGATTTCCACTTTCCGGTCGGATGAGGAGATGGCGAGCCTAATCAACGCTTATGACAAGGCGTTGGAGGACTGCCCGGAGAACCACAACGATATCGATTTCGACCTGGCGTTGATGCGCGAGCGGCTGGCTTATGCCGAGGATGAGGCCGAAAGGCTCAAGGCCAAGCGTGAAATGGCGACGCTGGAATGGCGGGCCTGGTTCGAGATCTACTGGCTGTATCTGATCGTCTGGATTGCGCCCATCATTACAGGTGCACTCGTCTGGGCGTTTTACGTTCCGGGCTGATACGGGGCGCCGACGCGGGCCTTATTTTGCCGGTCCGACGTAGGGTCGCGAACGGATAATGATCAACACACCGATGATGCCGAGCGCGATGATGGGGATCAGCCACCATTCGAATTGCACGTGCTGCAGCAGGCCGGCCTGCATGGCAAGCGTCTGGGTCAGCAAAGCACCCAACGGTCCGAAGGCGCTCATGGCGAGGAAGTTCTCGGTCGATATTTTCACGACAGATGAGAACGTCAGATAATTCATCGCGAGCAGAAGCGGTGCACCGAGCGCAAGTGACAGGATCAGTGTGGGGCCGTGCGTGAAGGCTGCTGCGTTGGGTATCAGACCGTTGGGTTCGATCACGCCTGATTCAACAAGAGCCACGCCCGGCAGGATGACGGCGCTGCCTGCAAGTGCGGTGGCGAGCACGACAAGGCCCGTTACGCGCAGCTTGTCGATGACTGTTTTTGCCGCCCGATTCCAAGGATGGAATTCGCTGGCGAAGGTCTTGAACGCGACAATGGCCGAACACAAGGTGGCCAATACGATAGCTGCCAGGACCTGGCCTGAGCCGACGCTTGCAAATATGGGAATGACCGCGGCGATGACGATGACGGCTCCCAGTGCGGTCCGCTTGTTCATGCCGCGCGAGAAAAACAGCCATCCGACGAGCAGGGATGCGGGGATCGACAGGCGGACCGTCAAAGCTGCCTCGGCTGGAGTGACGACGCCGAGCAACAGGAAGTAGAACGCTTCCATGGCAATCGTCAGCGAGCCGAAAACCCAGCTTTCTCGGGCGGTCATGATGGCGAGCGCATTCTTGCCTGGGCCGGCGATGGCCAGCATGCCGAGGGCTGCAAAACCGGCGGCGTAGAGGACGAATACGGTGACGTGGACGCCCTGCTGCTGGGCAACTGCGTAGACGACATTGAGTATGGCGATGACGAGTACGAACAGGATCGCTTCGGTCCAGCCCAATGCCCGTTGGCTGGCGAAGCCGTTCGTGGGAGGCGATGTGCTCACGCGTCGCGAGCTCCGGTGAAGCGCGCGAAAATGACCTGAGTGTCGCCGTATTCGCGCTTGTCGATGGCATTGATGCCGGGTGGCAGTGCGATTGATGCGTCGCTGCGTTCTTCAAGGACGATGGCGGCGTCCGGGCTGAGCCAGTTGCCGGCGATCAGCGATGCGATGGCTTTTTC
>CAYGRH010000397.1:0-2925 GCA_964352165.1 uncultured Hyphomicrobiaceae bacterium
GCCCGATAGCGAACACGGCCATCGCCGTCAGCGTATGCAGAATTGGCGACGGCAACCTGATGCAGAACTCCGAAAGCCCGCAGGTATCAGTTGAAGCCCGTATGATCCAGGCGATCAGCGGTGGTTTGGAATAATACCCGAACGCCGGCTCAAGGCTCCAATACCAATACTGGGCCTCATCGAAAAACAGGTCGGTGCCGTTGAAGTAGAGCGCCGTGAGCCGCAACCCCAGCAGCGCCATCAACGCAATGGCGAATAGCCTGATCCAGCGCCCTTCAGCGGATTCTGCCCATTTTTCGTTTTCCGTCATTCAAGTTGTCCGTCTCAGCTTTCGAATGGGCGTTTTTTACACATCGCGCGTTTGCCTGTCTGTGTACTAGAACCTCAGTAATTCTGAAGGAAGCCGTTCGCGTCAATCCGGCCGGGGATGAACCACATGACAAGCCGGGCCCATTGCCCGGCCTCGTCGGCCCGGCCCAGTCGCAAGACCAACTGTTGCCGGGTGCCCCTCAAGGAAACCGGGCCGCCGACACGAAACACTCACCAAAGTAGTTCGGTATAACGACTAATCCGCAAGTGATGCGGTTGAGAAACGACCTGGAAGACTGATAGTGTCCGCGCAGAAAAGGACGATGGCCAGATGCCCGCCGGCACTCTGCCGCATCGGCCAAGGAGCAACATGCGAATATCCGTTGTCATTCCCGCGCTGAACGAAGCGGGCAATATCGGTCGTCTCGTCGACGAAACCTATGCGCATGTTCCAGCCGGCATTCTCGCGGAGGTCATCGTCGTTGATGACGGTAGCGACGATGCCACCCCTGACGAAATTAAGTCGCGCATTGCAGGCGGCACGCACCCTGGCTTGCAATACATCCGCCACTCCGGACGATCAGGCCAAAGCGTCGCCCTTCGCACGGGCATCACCGCCGCCACAAGCCCGATCATCGCCACCATGGACGGCGACGGCCAGAACGACCCGCGCGACATCCCCAAGCTTTTGTCCGACCTGGCCGCCCCCGGTGACACCTCGGGCCCGGCACTGGTCAACGGTTGGCGCACTGAGCGCAAGGCTGAAGGCTCAAAACGTTGGGCATCCACGGCCGCAAACTGGATCAGGGACGCCATCCTGAGAGATAAGTGTCCGGATACGGGATGCGGCATTAAAGTCTACTGGCGCGATGCCTTCATGCAGCTACCGTTTTTCACCAGCATGCATCGCTATCTTCCCGCCCTGTTTCAGACATACGGCTGGAAGGTCGCCTACGTGCCGGTGAACGACCGACCGCGCGAAGCCGGCGTATCGAAGTACAACAACCTGACCCGAGCCTTGGTCGGACTTTATGATCTCGTCGGCGTCAGTTGGCTTCGGCGGCGTTCACGGGTGCCTGTCATAGAAGCGCGCGTCACCGGCACGCCACCGGATTCGCATTAGCTAAAATTCAACGCGAACTGTTTGCTCGCGTGCCGTAAACAAGCGTCATATTCCGGCTGAAAGCCGGCCTGAAGGGACTGCGGCAGATGGAATACTTTGCGCTGATCGGCGCGAAACTCAGCGCCTGGCTTGACGCAGCCTGGTTTGGCATGTCGCCGACCGAGCGCATCATGCTCTCCTTGGGCATGGTGGGCCAATTGATGTTCGTCTCGCGCTGGTTCGTGCAATGGATGGCAAGCGAGAAGGCTCGCCAGTCAATCGTACCGGAATTGTTTTGGTATTTGAGCTTCGTCGGCGGCGCGCTGGTGCTGATGTACGGTTTTTATTCAGCCAATCTGGTTTTGATCTTCGGACAGTTCGGGATTTTCATCTATGCGCGCAACATCTATCTGATTTTAAAGGCGAAAAACGCTCCGCCGGATGAAGCCGCAGATACACCGAAGCCAGGCCCGCAACCTGCGAAGATGCCCGCGGAGTAACCCCGCTCCTGGCAAGATGATCGCACGGCGTTCACGACATTTTCAGGTGCAAACCCCTGATTTCCCCGCAACAACAAACACAATCGGGTCAACTTTGGCCGGTGACCGGGCACGCCCGCATCCACGCAATGGTCATCCGCACGCAAATCGAGGAACTGGGAAAATGGTGCAATACCTATCGAGCCTGAAAACCATCGCCGTATCAGGCGCAATCGCCTTGGCCACAGTCATCGCAACCCCATCCCCCACACTCGCCGACGATAAGCCCGTTACCAAGGAAAGCCAGCGGTCGGTTGTCGAAACAATCGACGCCCTGCAAAAGATCCTGGAAGAAAAAGGAATTAAGGTTATGGCTCGTGTGGACCACGCGGAAGGTGCAAAAGGCGCCGGCCTCGAACTTTCTCCCACCCAGCTTCTGATCTTCGGCAACCCCAAGCTCGGCACCCCGCTGATGCAGTCGAACCCGCTCATCGGACTGGACCTTCCCATGAAGGCGCTCGCCTGGCAGGACGCTGATGGCAAGGTCTACCTGAGCTACACCGCGCCGAAGGATTTGAAAGACCGCTACGACATTGACGATCGTGACGAAGTCTTCGGCAAGATGACCAAAGCGCTTGATGCCTTCACAACTGCTGCCACCTCCAAACCGGCACAATAACGCCATTGATTGCAGCCAGCCTGAACCGCGTTTTCGAAAAGCCCGCCCGCCAAACGGCGGGCTTTTCTTTGACGCCACGAGCTTGGACAGGTTGCCGCTGGATCTGCGACAATCGAGGGCTTCACAAGCGCGATTTGTATGCTATGTAGTTCGCCTGCGTTGACACCGCTGGCGCTCACAGACTGAAGGAGCGATGACGCTTTCTGCGTCGCCTGGGCGGTGGAGCATTCTCGGTCAGACTGAGGATATTGGGGGGCTGCTGATGGGCATGCCCTCGCTCATTGTTGTCAACGCTTTGATTGGTGACGCGGGGTGGAGCAGCCCGGTAGCTCGTCAGGCTCATAACCTGAAGGTCG
>CAYGRH010000398.1:0-2920 GCA_964352165.1 uncultured Hyphomicrobiaceae bacterium
ATCGCAAACCGCTTACCGCTACGCTCCAGGGCTTCTTCCAGGCTGCGCACGTTGTGCCAACCGTGATGTCCACCACGTCCGCGCTTGCCGTGCCGCGCTTCGCCCTTGCGATGGTGACGCTTGCCGTGCTTGCCGTGATGGCCTTTGCCATCACGTTTGCCATAATGACGCCTGCCTTCGCCACGCTCGCCGCGTCCGGCATCGTCGTCATCGCGCGCCTCATCTGGCGAACCTTCGACGGCAGCAGTATCAGATCCCGACCCGTCAGCTTCATCGCCGGCATCGTCATTGTCCTGCCACTTCCCACGGCGCCGCGGCGGCATCTCGTCATCGTTGATCTTGCCGTCGCCGTTAAAATCACGCTCGGCAAAGCGGGCTTTCACCACGTCTTCGAATTCGGCTTTGGAGATATTCCCGTCGCCATCGGCATCAAACCGCTTCTGCAATCGGCGCATACGAAATTCGCCGCGTTCGGAAACCGGGCTTGCAATCTCTTCTCCAACGAGCTTCCCATCAGAGTTTGCATCGCGCTTAACAAATTCATCCTGGCGAGGCTTGAGGAATTCCTCCAGCGTAACCTTGCCGTCTCCGTCGGCGTCGCGCCCCTTCAACCGGCGCACCATCCCGTGCTTGCCGCCTTCGTGCTTGCGTCCATAATGACCGCCGTGATGGCCGCCATGGTGGCCACCTTTCCAGCCCGGACCACCACCCATTTTGTGACCGGCAACGGCCGACACGGCGAGCAGGCTGACCGCTCCCAACAAGCCGACACCTACCATCATGATTTTCTTAGACATTTTACGCCTCTCGAATGCTGTTGCGACGAGCCCTTCAAGGCCCTTCTATTGCAACAACGCACGAGACCGGCAAAACCCGTCGCGCAGGTGCGGAAAAAATTTTAGACCACCAATTCAGGAAACAGCTCGGCAACGCCCGCGAGGCTGGCTTGCAGCTTATCCTCAAGCTCGCCAAAGCTGGACACTTCGCCAGCCCGCGCCGCCAATTGTTTCAGACCCGCCGACGTCGTCTCGGGATCAAACTTTCCGGGCACGCAGATCCGTAAGATCTGGGTCACGTTATGGACGAGCCGCGTGGCAGGCATCAGCACCTCTGCCTGTGGCTGCGAGATCAGTCCCGCGTCACGCAGTTTGCGAAAAGCTACAAGCGTATTCTGGTCAAGCACCTCAGGATGCTTTTCAGCGTGAACGAGCTGCAGGAACTGCGCGATGAATTCCAGGTCAACAAGCCCGCCCGGAGCCGTCTTGAGATCCCACAGTCCACCGCCACCCTTCGCCTCTGAAATACGCTGGCGCATCTCATGAACATCGCCAGCAATTTTTTCGCGATCGCGCGGTCGGCACAGCACGAACGTGATCGCTTCCTCAATCCGCGAACGCAACTCGGGCGGCCCGGAAACGACCCGCGCGCGCGTTAAAGCCAGATGCTCCCACGTCCACGCTTCTTCCGCTTGATATCGGATAAAGCTGCCGAGCCGGGTTGCAACCGGCCCCTGCTGCCCGGAGGGACGCAGACGCATGTCTACTTCATAAAGCAGGCCCTCGCCCGTCGGCGCGCTCAGCGCACTGATCAGCCGCTGGGTCATACGCGCGTAGTATTGTTGCGGTGCTAGCGCGCGACCGCCGTCAGATTGCACCGTGCCGTCGCCAAAATCGTAGACAACGATGAGGTCGAGATCCGACGTCGCCGTCATTTCACGGCCGCCCAGTTTGCCCATAGCCACGACCGCCGCAGCCCCGCCCGCAACCGTACCGTGAACACGGGAAAGCTCGCGCGAAACCTCGTCTTGCAGCAGGGCGACCAGACGCTCGGCCAGCACGGCATACGCACCGCCAGCCTGTGATGCATTGATCACGCCGGACAAAACCCTGACGCCAATGAGGAACGACTGTTCGCTTCCTACAATGCGGGCTCGATCCAGTACCTCTTGCAGATCACCTCCCCGCGCCAATTCCGAGGCAATCAGGTCTTCCAGTTCACTTGGTTCCGGCAGCGCGCCGAAAGTCCGCGGATCGATAACAGCATCGAGCAACCTCCGCCGGCGTGACAGGACTTGCGCAAGTCTCGGTGCCGTACCCATGATATCGGCCACTAGCCTCATCAGGTTGGGGTTTGCCCTCAGCAGCGAGAACAGTTGCACGCCCGTTGGCAGCTCCGACATGAACCGGTCAAAGCTCGAAAGCGCACCATCAGGATCGGCCGTTTGCGACAATGCCTCAAGCAGCAATGGCTGCACCTCAGTCAGCCTTTCGCGCGATCGCGCTGAGCGCACCGCCGCATACCTGCCGGAATGCCAGCCTCTCACCGTCGCGATCACCGAACTCGGACTGGAAAAGCCCATGCGCGACAGCGCTGCAATCGTTTCGGGATCATCGTCCTGACCAGCAAACACCATGTTGGCCCCATCCGGGCTCAGGCCGGGGCTATCTTCGAACAGGGCTGCATAATCGGTCTGCACAATTTCGAGGATCGGCAGCAGCTCCGCCGAAAATGCTGCCGTGTCTTTGTAACCGGCAAATCTCGAAAACCGATCCAGGGTCTCGGCATCGCTGGGAAGCTCATGGGTCTGTTCGTCGGCCACCATCTGGATGCGATGTTAGATCCGGCGCAAATAAACATAGGCCGCGCGCAATTGATCGCGGATTTCTTCTTCAATCCAACCGCGCTCCGCGAGCGTGTCGAGCGTAACCAAGGTCTGCCGGCGGCGCAGATCCGCCTGTCGGCCGCCAGCAATCAATTGCTGGGTCTGCACAAAGAATTCGATCTCGCGAATACCACCACGCCCGAGCTTTATATTGTGCCCGGCAACTCCTATCCCGCCAAGCTGACGAAAGGCATGGATCTGCCGCTTCATCGCATGGACATCGGCAATCGCTGCAAAATCGAGATACTTGCGCCAGAT
>CAYGRH010000399.1:0-2916 GCA_964352165.1 uncultured Hyphomicrobiaceae bacterium
AAGACTACACGAAGTATTTCGCCCGGCCGGTTCTGCAGATGCTTCTGCAGCAGCCACTGTCGGCTGCGAACCGCTCGGATCAGTACGACATCATGGTCACGGTCAAGGGCGGCGGTCTGTCCGGCCAGGCCGGTGCCGTGCGTCACGGGATCTCCAAGGCGCTCACATACTTCGAGCCTGAATTGCGCACCGTGCTCAAGCGCGGTGGCTTCCTGACACGCGACAGCCGTACGGTTGAACGCAAGAAGTACGGACGTGCGAAAGCCCGCCGCAGCTTCCAGTTCTCGAAGCGATAAGCGATACGCGCCTTCTTGTTATCCGAAGGCCGGCAAGCAGCCCGCTTCTTCCCGAAGCGGGCTGTTTTTTTGTTTTCCAGCCCAATATCCTGATCGTGCGCCGACCAACTGGCAGCGCGTCGAAGCGAGGTGGACAATGGCGAAGGTATTCATCGACGGGGAAGCAGGGACGACGGGACTGCAGATCCGGGAACGCCTGGCAAAGCTGCCGAACGTCGCAAGCGTGCTGAGCATCGATCCGGACAAGCGCAAGGATACCGCCGCGCGTCAGGAGTTGATGCGGGAAGCCGATATCGTCATCTTGTGCCTGCCTGACGATGCCGCCAGGGAAGCGGTGGCGCTTGCGGACGAATTGGGAGAGGAAGCACCGCGCATCATCGATGCTTCGACCGCGCACCGGACCGCGAACGACTGGGTGTACGGCTTTGCTGAATTGTCACGAGATCATAGCGATGAGATCGCCGCCGCGCGGCGGGTCTCCAATCCGGGGTGCTATGCGACGGGGGCTATCGCCATCATACGGCCTCTCGTTGCAAGCGGGCTGGTGCCCGGCGATCATGCCTTCGCGATCAACGCGGTGAGCGGCTACACCGGCGGTGGAAAGTCGATGATCGCGGCTTACGAAGACGGAACGGGTCCGGCGTTTGAAATTTACGGCCTTGGGCTGGATCACAAGCATATCCCCGAGATCATCACCCATGCGCGCCTATCGCATAGACCGATCTTTGTTCCAGCCGTCGCAGCCTTTGCGCAGGGCATGATCGTCAGCGTGCCCCTTGATTTGGCGACACTTGCTGACCCGCCGACGCTTGCTGCCGTGGATGCGGCTTATCAAGCACACTACGGTTATGAGGGCTCGACTGTGACGTTCCGCTACACGGTTGATGCGGAAGCCATTTATGCTTCGAAACGACTGCAGGTCGATCCGGCTCGCGACACAGACGGGCTTGATCTGTGGATGTTTGCAAACGAAGCCGAGGGGCAAGCCTTGATGGTCGCGCGGCTGGATAACCTTGGGAAGGGCGCAGCAGGCGCAGCTGTGCAAAACCTGCGGCTGATGATCAACGCATAAATCTGCTGCTCGTGTTCGCTTGGTGTGTTCGTATTCACGCGCGCGCAAGAGTTTTCGGCTTAAGATTCATATCCGCCTTGCCGCCGCGCGCGCTTGTCGCCTAGTTTCCAGCATGGGCCTCTGGCGGCTCGATATGTGGGCGGCCGGTGCGGGGCATTCATTTCGCACGGGTGCTTTTTCAGGCGCAGGACTGCGAGGGACGTATAGTGAGCGATACGCAAGGACGCGCCGTGATCGGCTCGGATGCCGTCATCAAGGGCAAGATTCGTAACGGACGCCTGATTGAAGTCCACGGTTATATTGAGGGCGATATTACCGCCGAGAAGATCGTCGTGCACAACGGCGGGCGCGTGTTCGGAAAGTTGAAAGCGCAAAACGCTGAAGTGAACGGAACTGTGCAAGGCGATGTCGCCATCCGCGAACTCATCTCGATTGGCAGCTCCGGCTCGGTGAGCGGAAATGTTCGCTACGGCAGGCTCGCTCTGGCGCAAGGCGGCGACCTGAGTGCGGATGTTCGTAACATTCCTCCCGAAATTGCCGGCGATCTGGATATCACGGTGCGCCGTGGCGGCACGACGCGAATTACGCCGGTGGACCTGACCGCGATCGATCCTGACGATCCGGCAACGTCACTTACGTTTGAAGTGTCCAATGTGGGGAGCGGGTTTGTCGCACTCGGCTCGCAGCCGGCGGTTTCTGTCACCACGTTCAAACTCACCGAGCTCGAAGCGGGCAATGTCATCTACTCACACGATGGAAGCGATGGCGATCGGGCGGCGTTCGATGTCGTGGTGAGCGATGCTTCGGGTGCTACGTCGGGGGCTGCGCAGACCGTCACGGTGCGCATCAGGGATTGAGCGAGCGGGCCCGTGGATCTTACCGTGCGCCATTCGCAAGCCTGAGGGCTATCAACCTTCCCCGCGTGAGGTTTTATCAAGGTGTGCGATCAGGGCCTGGGTGCTCATGTGCCGGCGCGAGCGACCTTCAAAAAACGCACCGTCTTCCAGGACCAGGTTGCAGTGATGAATGTCGGCCTCGACAGTACAGTTGTTGCGCAGCTTCATGCGGTCGGCGAAGACTTCGCCGATGATCGTACCGTCAATCTCCACAACTTCGGCAACCGCAAGTCCGTCGATACAGCCGGTCGGCTCGATGAAGAGCTTGCGGCAGTGCACTTCTCCTTCGATATGCCCCTGCAGGCGAAGATCGCCCTCGATTTCGATTGTCCCGACAATGCGTATGTGCCGGCCTAGCGTGAGCTCGGGCCCGATTGCGCGCGGCGGCCCGTCTCTGTGGGGTGAGTTTGCAGCCCCTGGGGCTGAATAGCTGTCTGTCGAAGGGGGCTGGAAACCGAGGTCAGTCATTGATCATGCTCATCGGTTACAGGGTCGATCGGAGACCGGTTTTGGAAATGGTTGGAAAATGTCTTTTCCGATATCGACGCCGAATGTGTCCTTATCGCGCCCGAAATGGGCGGAAATCACGCCAATGAGCGGCGATTTTCAACGAGCAGGATAAGCCGGTTACGGATCGTCTTTGTGCGTTGAT
>CAYGRH010000400.1:0-2887 GCA_964352165.1 uncultured Hyphomicrobiaceae bacterium
ATGGCGGCGCTCTCCGGGCGGCAGGCAGTTGCCAGCCTCAAGGCGGACCGCGCTTTGACCAGGAGGTTCCACCCGGCGGCTACATCTGGTGGTACGTCGATGCGTTGAGCAGTGACGGTCAGCATGGGCTGACCATCATCGCGTTCATCGGCAGTGTGTTTTCTCCCTACTATGCGTGGTCGGGGCGTGACCGTCCTGAAAACCACTGTGCGATCAATGTTGCGCTCTACGGACGCGGGGGTGCGCGCTGGACCATGACTGAACGCGGGCACCAGGATCTTCATCGCAACCGTCAGACGCTGACAATTGGGCCAAGCGGCATGCATTGGACGGGCTCAGCGCTGGAGATGGACCTGTGCGAATTCGCAGCGCCATTTCCAACCAAGGTTGTTGGCCGCGTGCGCGTCATTCCCGAAGTCGTGACCAACCGGCACTTCGTGCTTGATGCAGAGGGCCGGCATGCCTGGTGGCCGATTGCGCCGCGGGCGCGCGTGGAGGTCGATTTCGACCGCCCTTCGCTGGAGTGGAAGGGCTCAGGCTATCTGGACACGAACGCGGGTGATGAACCGCTTGAAGACGGGTTTGAGAGCTGGGACTGGTCGCGGGCGAATGTTCGTGACAACGCCGCGGTACTATATGACGTGCGCCGGCGGGATGGTTCGGCGTTGACCCTTGGATTGCGGTTCGACAAGTCTGGCGGCGTCGATGAGGTCGAACCGCCGAAGAGGCAAACCTTGCTCGCGTCTCCGATCTGGCGGGTTGACCGGCGCACGCATGCGGATGCGGGAGCAGCCAGCGTGTCGAGGACGCTGGAGGATTCGCCGTTTTATGCGCGCTCGGTCTTGAACACGACGCTGTTCGGCGAACGGACCGAGGCCATGCATGAAAGCCTTGCGCTCAATCGGTTTTCCTCGCAGTGGGTGAAATGCCTTCTGCCATTCCGAATGCCGCGCTGGACGCAATAGCGGTTTGATCCCCGATGAAGCCATTTTCCGATTGATGCAAACGAGAAAGCCCGGGCTGGAATGACGTTGCAGACCACCACCATTTCATTCTTCCGGTTTGAAGGCGCAAAGGCCCAGTTTTGGGCTTTCGGGCAGATGCCGCTTGCCCGTGGGCCTCTGAACCGCACTCCGGGCATTTCGTTTTGTAAGTTGATGGGCAGCGGCAGCGGCGAGAGTTTCGATCCGAAACCGAATTTCGGCGTGTATACGGTTTTGCTGGTTTGGCCTTCCGAGCAGTCTGCGCGGCGCGGGGTGGCTGCGAGCCGGACGCTTGCGAAGTACCGCGAAGTTGCGTGTGAACACTCGACGGTGTTTCTCCAAGCCCTGCATGCGCGCGGCAAGTGGGACGGCGTTGAGCCGTTCGAGGCATCGCCAACTGCAAGTGGAATGCTACCAAGCCCGCTTGGAATCATCACGCGGGCAACGTTGAAGCGCAGCAAACTTTTGACGTTCTGGAAGAGCGTGCCAGCCATCTCCAAGGCTTTGGCTGTCGATGACAGCGTGTTGTTCAAGCTTGGCATGGGTGAAGTGCCGTGGGTGCAGCAGGTGACGTTTTCAGCGTGGCGGGACCTTGAACACATGCAGCAGTTTGCCTATCGCAACGGTCCGCACCGGGAGGCTGTAAACCGCGTGCGCGAAGGTGACTGGTTCCGGGAAGATTTGTTCGCGCGTTTTCGGATTATCGATTGGAATGGCACATGGGGCGGCAAGTCTCCGCTTGCAGAGTTCCTGAAATCCGGCCCAGGAGATGCTTCGGGGCAAGCACCCAAACTTCAGCCGGTCGCCGCCGCCTGAGGCAGTATGCCTGCCCTTGCAGCTATCTTGCAGAACAGTTCCGCGATCACCTGCGGTGACTCCTCGTGTGCCAGATGGCCGAGGCCGCGAACGTATTCGACTTTGGCCGCGGGCAGGATATCGCGCACTTTGAACGCCTTGTCGGGTGCAACCGCCTTGTCGTTTTCGGCTGCAATCATGACCAGAGGTGTCTTGAGGCGGGGCAGGTCGCGCTTCAGTCCGTCCAGGTCCCATTGCGCCATCATGGCAAGCGCGGCGGAGACGTGACGCGGGGATCGGAACAATCGCGTGTAGAATTCGATACCTGCCGGATCGAGATGCGAGCCCGTGCCGCTTATGACCCGCGAGACGGCTTTGGGATCGCGTGCCTGCCAGGCAAATATGCGAGGCATGTAAGAGTTGAGAAACAACAGCCTCGCCATTGCGGGAAACACAATGCCTCCCATTCCGGGAAACGGTAGGAGCGCACCGTTCAGACTGATGATGAGGCGCGGCGAGATTTTTTCATCCAGACACATGCGCGCCAGGATCGCTGCGCCCGCAGAATGTCCGGCTGCGATATCGGGAGCGAATTCCAATTTGGCGCAGAGTTGCGACACACCGCCCGCCATTCCCGGAAGTGAAACTGAAGCGTCGTTTGAAAAGCTGGTAAAGCCGTGGCCCGGCAGGTCTGGGGCGAGCACGTCGAAATGCTCGGCTAACAGCGGCAGCAGCCCCGCCCATGAGTGGGTTGATGCAGCCGTTCCATGCAGCAAGAGCAGTTTCGGTTTAGAATCGACTTGCGAAGTCACATTGTGCCCGCGCCGCTGGATGTGCCAGCGTTCGCCATCCGTTTCGAGGAAACTGCTATCGGCGCGATTGGGCCAGTCGGCGGCTGTTTCCCAGTCTAATTCAGTTTGCTCACTGGCCTGGGGGCTACCGGTTTTCATCGCCTTTTGCCCCGGTTAGGTTTTTTCGCGTGCGGAACGGACGGCGTTCGATACCTGCGCAGCGCTTGCGTGCGGCAGCGGGAAGTAGCGCGCGTGCATCGCAGCTGCGAGTTCGGAGGCAAAGTCGGCAGGGCGGGGGCTTGAATCGATCAGTAGCAC
>CAYGRH010000401.1:0-2870 GCA_964352165.1 uncultured Hyphomicrobiaceae bacterium
CATCATCGCTGCTGATATCCATGCGCAGGGTAAGTCCTGGGCTCTTGCCTGTGTGCCGTCGCCGGGAAGAAGTGCAAGCGGGCTCTCAATTCTTGACGGGCCGGTGCCCGTTAAATTCGCGGGCCGGATGCCCGCCGTGTTGTTTCGGGGCTGGTGCCCGTTTGTTGGCAGGCTGCCCTTATCCCGATGCGAAACCCGCGTTGAAGGCGGAACCCCGCATGCGACCGTCATTCAAACGACGGCTCGCCGAAGGGCCCTGACGGACTTGTGCGAATTGCACCACGTCCCTGGTCCTCGGGTGAACCGTCCGGCACGCACGGCGGAGCCAGCTTTCGCTGCCCCGCCGCGGCATGTCGGGTGCGCGTTCCAGCCTTACTTCAGCTCGACCTTGGCGCCTGCGTCTTCAAGCTGCTTCTTCAGTTTCGCAGCTTCGTCCTTGTCAACGCCTTCCTTGACGGCCTTGCCGCCGGCCTCAACGAGGTCCTTGGCTTCTTTCAGGCCAAGACCTGTGATCGCGCGGACTTCCTTGATGACCTGGATCTTCTTGTCGCCAGCATCCAGCAGGATGACGTTAAACTCGGTCTGCTCTTCGACAGCTTCAGCGGCTGCGCCACCGCCAGCGGCAACAGCGACTGCTGCAGCGGCCGAAACGCCCCACTTTTCTTCGAGCATCTTTGCAAGATCAGCGGCCTCGAGAACGGTGAGGGCTGACAGGTCGTCTACGATCTTTGCGAGATCGGTCATGGTCGTAATTCCTTCCGATTCAAACCTTCAAACATTGGCGGGCTTTTGTGACTCCGCCGGTTCGGTAAATGCCGTGCATGTCCGCTTGCAGGTGCCTTAACCTGCTGCTGCTTTCGCCTGGAGAACGCGGGCGAGCTGGGCTGACGGTTCCTTGACGGTCCGGGCGATTTTGGTCGCCGGTGCGTTGAGGAGGCCGATGAGCTTGGCTCTGAGTTCGTCCAGTGAGGGCAGCGCGGCGAGTGCCTTGATCGCATCGGCATCCAGAACAGTTCCGCCCATCGCGCCACCGAGGATGACGAGCTTGTCATTCTCCTTGGCGTAAGTGACGGCAACTTTGGCCGCGGCAATTGGATCGTCCGAGTAGGCGACGCATGTCGGCCCCTTGAACAGATCGGCAATGCCGTCGACCTGGGTGTCCTGAATGGCGAGTTTGACAAGACGGTTCTTCGCTACTTTGACCTTGCCGCCGGCTGCTTTTACGCGGCCGCGGAAATCGGTCATCTGAGCGACAGTCATGCCGGCATAGTGGGTCACCACGATCACGCCCATGTCCTTGAACACGTCGTGCATCGTCGAGACGAGTTCTGCTTTCGCAGCTCTATCCACTTTGCTCTCTCCCGGTGTGCGGAACTGATACCGGATGGCATCGGCCCCGCGGGGTTGCACCTTGCCGCGCCTTACGGGAAACCCGCTTGACGCGACGGTTGGTCACCTGTCCTCCCGACGCTTGACGCGGCTCGGGTGCGACCCAGAAGGTTCAAACCGGCAAATCGGCTCAATCGAGCCGGAATACCGGGTTGTCTCTCCCATCTCATGCAGGCCCGGTTGGCTTAAACCGGCATCAGCGTGGCTGTGCCGGCACCTGCAGTCTCGGACAGGTCCGGTCCGTCATGCCCCCAATCGAGGGCGGTCTGGTCCGGAGACATCCAGCAGCTTGCGGCTGCTGGACTTCTTGAAGTCCGCTTCAGGGTGCCGGAAAACCTTTGAAGGAAATCCAGCCCTAAAGCGGACTGATATCAGGCGTTCGTTCCGGTCACGACGGAGGACGTCTCGACACGAATGCCAGGACCCATCGTCGAACTGAGCGAAACCTTTTTGACGTATGTGCCCTTGGCGCCGGCTGGCCTGGCCTTGACGACGGCGTCGACAAAGGCCTGGACGTTCTGCACCAGCTTTTCTTCGCCAAAGCTGATCTTGCCAATGCCTGCATGAACGATCCCGGACTTCTCGGCGCGGAATTCGATCGCACCGCCCTTGGCAGCCTTGACGGCTTCACCGACGTCCATTGTCACCGTGCCGACGCGCGGGTTCGGCATCAGTCCGCGAGGGCCGAGCACCTTACCCAGACGGCCGACAAGGCCCATCATGTCAGGTGTCGCGATGCAACGATCGAAGTTGATGTTGCCTTTCGAGACTTCCTCGACCAGCTCTTCGGCACCGACGACGTCGGCTCCGGCAGCGGTTGCTTCATCCGCCTTGGCACCGCGCGCAAAAACTGCGACCCGGGCCGTGCGGCCGGAACCGTTCGGAAGCGCGCAGACGCCGCGGACCTGCTGGTCGGCGTGCTTCGTTTCAATGCCGAGGTTCATCGAGATCTCGACCGTCTCATCGAACTTCGCCTTGGCGCGGTCTTTGAGCATCTTGACGGCTTCGGCGATGGCATACGACTGGTTGGGGTCAACGCCTTCACGGACCGCGTACATACGTTTGCCGCCTGCAATGCGGGTTGCCTTGATTTTTTCTGGAGCGATGTTTGCCATGGTTTAATCCACCACCTTGATGCCCATGGAACGCGCTGAACCAGCAATTGTGCGGGCAGCCTGTTCGACGTCGTCACTGTTGAGATCAGCCATCTTCAACTTGGCGATCTCGCGCACCTGATCCATCGTCACCTGACCGACGGTCCCGCGACCTGGTTCCTTGGCACCCGTTCCCGGCTTGCCCGTGGCTTTCAGGCCGGCCATCTTCTTAAGGAAGAACGTGGCGGGCGGGGTCTTCATAACAAACGTGAAGGAGCGGTCGGAGAAGACCGTGATCTTCACCGGAATCGGCGTATCAGGCTCGATGTCCTTCGACTTGGCGTTGAATGCCTTGCAGAATTCCATGATGTTCACGCCGCGCTGACC
>CAYGRH010000402.1:0-2866 GCA_964352165.1 uncultured Hyphomicrobiaceae bacterium
GAATTATGGATGCGCCGCGACGGGCGCTTCCATCATTTCGCGACCTATCCCATCTGTCGCTATTCCGGTCAGCTCGGTCCAAAGCAGAAGCAGGGCGACCGGCAGGCCCCAGAAGGCATCTACACGGTCTCATCCAGCCAGCTCAATCCCAACAGCCGCTGGCATCGCTCGTTTAATCTGGGCTTTCCCAACCAGTTCGACCGCGCCCACGGGCGCACCGGTACATTCCTGATGGTGCATGGCGGCTGCTCGTCGATCGGCTGCTATGCCATGACCAACGCCGTCGTCGACGAAATCTGGAAACTCGTGACGGCAGCCTTGTCCGGCGGGCAGAAGCGCTTCCAGGTCCAGGTTTTTCCATTCCGCATGACGGATGAAAACCTCGCCGCGCGAAAAGACAATCGCTGGGCGGACTATTGGGCCCAGCTCAAGCCTGGCCACGACGAATTCGTGGCATCCGGCGTGCCGCCCCGCGTCAGCGTTTGTGACAAGCGCTACCAATTCGCTCCAGGTCGCAGCGACACGGCCTCCGCAAGCCCGATCATCCGGAGTTGCATGAGCCCTGCAAAGGTCGCCGATACGGACGGCCGCAAACCATTGTCAACAAATCTTAAACAATAAGGCGCTGTACTGGGGCAGTATGCGGCCTGCTGATTAAATCGCCCGATGCCAAAAAGCCGCCAGCGGCTTTGCCAGGGCCCTTGCAGACCGGCATAAAGGCAAGAAGCGACCGGTTTAAGCGACAGGCAGACCAGAGTGAAAAATGCAGTCGACAGCGTCTGGACGATGATGAACACCGCTCGACAGACCCTCTTCGCTCCACGGCCAATCGCTAATTCAACCTCTTCCGCACTTGCCGTTACGCTCCTGATGATGCTCGTGCCGGTCCTGGCTTTCCTTAAAGTCTCAACGCCGGCCCATGCAATCTCGATCAAGCTTAAGGACGTGGCTCCCGACCGGATAGAGCGGCAGCGGAAGGCGGCCATCGGAAAGCTTCCCCTTCCAGGCACTCCAGCAATAAACGAACGCGAAGAGCGCTTAGAGGCAAAGGGAATGTCAGCCGGCTCCCCGGTCGTCATCCGCATTTTTAAAGAAGAATCCGAACTCGAACTCTGGATGATGAAGGACGGACGCTTCGAGCATTTCGCCTCATACCCCATCTGCCACTGGTCCGGCACGCTCGGCCCCAAACTGGCCGAAGGCGACAAGCAGGCACCCGAAGGCTTCTACACTGTCACCCGTCGCCAGATGCATCATCGCGGACGCTGGCCCCGTTCACTTAACCTCGGCTTCCCCAACACCTACGACCGCGCGCTATCTCGCACAGGCTCCTACATCCTGGTGCACGGCGGATGTTCGTCGGTCGGCTGCTTTGCCATGACCAACGCAGTCATCAAGGAAATCCACGGGCTGACACTCGCTGCCATCAAAAAGGGCCAGAAGCACGTACCGGTCCACGTCTTCCCGTTCCGCATGACGGACGAGAACATGCGTAGGCACGCCCAAGACGAATGGGCCGGCTTCTGGAACGAACTGAAGGCCGGTTACGACAGTTTCGAGCGCACACGGCTAGCGCCACGGGTCAACGTCTGCAACGGCAGCTACCAGGTTCGCGACGCATCCCCGCCACCAACGACGACTGCAAAGCAAACCGGTGAAGGCGTAGACGGCAAGGAAACGAAGATCAGCAGGGTGCTCGCAAGCGCAGTTGGCGCACCGATACGGCGTACTTGCCTACCACCCGTCCCTGTCGCAAATTCAGATCGCATAGACGCTGAACCGGCTTCCCCCACCGAGGCAAGCGTGGGCAAATCAGCCAACGGCATCGCTATCAAGCGCGCAAACCTTTAGGGCTGGCTGGAATGGCCGCAGCGCCAGTTTGAAGCAACAACCGGTAATCGCGCGGCCAGATAATTTCCGCCTTAGTCGTGACGGCCGTGACAGTGCTTGTACTTCTTGCCCGAACCGCACGGACAGGCCGCGTTGCGCGCCACCTTGCCCCATGTCGCCGGATCGTTCGGATTGACGGAATCAGCAGCCTTGCGCGTTTGCAACGGCGCTTGCCGCTCAAGCTCCATCGTATCGCCTTGGAAGGAGTTGCGCCCTTCCAGTTCGAATTCATCAAGCCCGGTCAACGGATCGACGTGATGGGCCTCCATTGGCGGCAGCTCTGCAGGCTGCAACAGATCGTCTTCCGCATCCTGATCAGAAAGCTCGATATGCATGAGCTGCCCGGTCACGGCCTCGCGCAGGCGCACCAGCAGAGCCTCGAACAACACGAATGCTTCCGTCTTGTACTCGTTCAGCGGATCGCGCTGACCATAGGCACGGAAACCGATCACCTGCCGCAAGTGCTCGAGCGTAACGATGTGCTCGCGCCAAAGATGATCGAGCGTCTGCAACAGCACCATCTTCTCGATCTGACGAAACAACTCGGGTCCGATTTCGACAGCCTTCGCCGCAGCCTTCTCGTCGACCGCACGAATGAGCCGTTCCTCGATCTCTTCGTTGGCGATGCCTTCTTCGTCCGCCCAGTCCTTGATCGGTAGATCCAGGCCGAACAGGTTTTTTGCGGCTTCCTTCAAGCCATCGGCATCCCACTGCTCGGCATACGCCTTTTCCGGAATATGCTTGGCAACGAGTTCCTGAACCGCCTGATGCCGCAGGTCAGCCACTGTGTCGGAAACATCGTCTTCCCCCATGATGTCGATACGCTGGTCAAAGATGACCTTGCGTTGGTCGTTCATCACATCATCGTATTTCAGGATCTGCTTGCGAATATCGAAGTTGCGCGCTTCGACCTTCTTCTGCGCCATCTCCAGCGACTTGTTCATCCAGCGGTGCGTGATCGCCTCGCCTTCCTGCA
>CAYGRH010000403.1:0-2848 GCA_964352165.1 uncultured Hyphomicrobiaceae bacterium
GCGACCGGATCGTACTTCTTGAAGACGAACTTCTCGGTGCTGTTGCGCGGGTTTTTCTTCGTGACGTAGAAGAAGCCTGTGCCGGCAGTCGACAGCAGTTTGATTTTTTGAACGACAGGCTTAGCCATGATCTTTTCTCGACCCGGTGAGGATTTTCATTTGTTGCAATGCGAGGCGGCAACATACGCGGGCTGTCGTGCGTGTCAAGGACGGGCTTATCCGGCCAGTGTTAACCAGCTCTTGCCGCTGCTTGGAATGGGCTTGCATCTTTGATTGGGCAGCCCGGCTTTAAGTGCCGCCGCTACGTGGTTATTCCAACGGTGCCGTGATCAAGTCGCGCTCGAACGATCCGCCCTTGAAATAGTAAAACGGCACGGGCGTATCGTCGCGGCCGGGTAAGCCTGAGCGCAGGCGATCGGAAAGATCCTCAACGACTGCGCGCGTGATATTGGGAAGATCCAGGCGGCGCACTTCATCCATTGTGAACCAGTCCAGGTCGCGTAATTCCTCGTCGCGCTCGGCGACCGTCTTTGTGATGTGGGTGGCTTCAACGCAGAAAAACCGGGTGTCGTAGCGTCTTGGGCGTCCGGGGGGAGTGATCGCTCGGGCCACAAATGTGAGGGGGGCGAGGCTTGGCTGGTAGCCATGGGACAGAAACGTTTTCCATACGGCGTGACTGTCAGGGCATTGGTCCGGCGGGTTTGTATTTGGCGGGGACGGGTTTGGCGCAGTCGCACTGCCGGACGAGGCGGTTCCGGGGGAGGGCGCGCCGATCATAATGCCGGCTTCTTCAAAGGTTTCACGCAGTGCCGCCAGTGCCAGCGCGCGTGCGCGGGTCGGCGTCGCCGGGCCCCCCTTCATATCGACCAAGAGCTTGGCCTGTTCAGGGTCACGCAACTCGCTTACGGGTTCCACGGTCCTGTCGGCTGAATCGACGCGGCCTCCGGGGAAGACGAATTTATTGGGGAGAAAGATCTGTTCGGGACGGCGTCGGCCTAGCAGGATGCGCGGCGTGCCTGCAGCGTGATCGATAATGATCAGGGTTGCTGCGTCGCGCGGTTTTTGCTGAGTGGGCCTGGAGGAGGCTGACTTGTCAGATTCAGCGTCGGATGCTGCGGGTGTTTCGGCGATGGCTCAGCGCTCCCCTGCAAACTCTTGCGCGACCCGTCGGTCCTTAAACGTTCTGCGGACCTTGAAGCCTGCCTGAGCGTCAGCTCCGGCTGGGGTCGCCGGCTGGTATCTCATCAAAAACGGCATCCTGTTCCGGGCCGCCGAAGCCGTGCATCCGGTTGGCCCATTGCAAGCCGATCAGCGTACCTTTGACGCGCGGAAGCAGCCACAGGCTCAATGCGATAATGACAACCGGCCAGACAAACGCATGGAACATCAAAGGCATTGCATAGGTCGACATGACGGCTGCAACCACTATGTGCCCCACGACGAACATTGTGAAATACGGCGGTGCGTCGTCTGCGCGTTGATGGTGAAGCTCCTCGGCGCAGTTGGGGCAAGCGTCGTTGACCTTGAGGTAGCTTGAATAAAGAGCTCCTTCGCCGCATGCCGGGCAGGACTGCGACCAGCCGCGCGACAGGGCAGCAAACACATTGCGCTGGAGTCCGCTTTCGGAGGGCTGCGACGTGCGCACGATTTCGACGCTCATCTCGGTCATTATCCTCGGATTTGTTGGCTGAGGGCGCGGGCGGGCCAGCTCACGTATTCGATTTTATAAATGTCGCATCGGCGCGCGCACTTGCCAAGCCGGGAAGTGAATTTGCCTCACCGCAATCGATCGTTATGTCCGGGCAGGCGGCATAGAGCGCTTGCGAAGACTTTAGCGGCTCTTGCGGCCTCCGCCGCGCTTTGGGCCTTTGAACCCGCCGCCCTTGCGGGTGGTGTGGCCGCGCCTGCCGAGCCCTCGGGGCATCGGTTTTATAGCGGTCAGATCTGCTTTTGCAGGCTCGCTTAACATTTCAAAACGAAGCGCTCCTGCTGACGGTATGGCCTCGACGAGCTTGACCTCGACTGTGTCGCCGAGGCGGAAAGCCAGTCCCGAACGCTGGCCGACGAGGGCGTGCGCTTCTTCTACGTGGTGGTAGAATTCGTCTCCCAGCGACGAAATAGGGACGTAACCGTCTGCGCCCGTGTCGGCGAGCCGAACGAAGAGGCCGGAGCGGGTGACGCCTGCGATGCGGGCCTTAAACGTCGCGCCGATGTGGTCGGCCAGATGATGCGCGATCAGGCGGTCGACGGTTTCGCGCTCGGCTGCCATCGCGCGGCGTTCGGCATCAGAGATGGCTTTGCAGATGGCTGCCAGCTTCGTGGGTTCGCCGTCGTCGGGGAACCCGCCCTTGCCGAGGCCAAATGCGGTTACAAGCGCGCGGTGAACGATCAGGTCGGCATAGCGGCGGATGGGTGAGGTGAAGTGGGCGTACCGTTTCAGGTTGAGCCCGAAGTGGCCGATGTTGTCTGGGTTATATTCTGCCTGTGCCTGCGAGCGCAGGATGACCTCGTTGACGAGTTCGGGGACGGGAAGGGACTTTGCCTTTTCCAGGATCTTGTTGAACGCGCCGGGTTTGATCGCTCCAGCGTGAGGCAGCTTCAGCTCGAGCGTTTCGAGGAAGTCGCGCAACGATTTCAGCTTTTCCTTTGAGGGGGCGTCGTGGATGCGGTAGACGACCCGCGCTTGTTTGCTTTCGAGGGCTTCGGCGGCTGCGACGTTCGCCTGAATCATGAACTCCTCGATCAGGCGATGCGCGGTGAGGCGCTCGGGCGTCTCAATGCCCGCAACGAGGCCGTCTGCGCCGAGGCGGATCTTGCGTTCAGGCAAGTCGAGGTCCAGCGGTTGGCG
>CAYGRH010000404.1:0-2839 GCA_964352165.1 uncultured Hyphomicrobiaceae bacterium
CTGCAACCAATCCCTCCAAAACGCACTGGTCATGGTCGCGCGGATTAACCCGGCTTTCACCGGCGCAACTCATGATCGCCTCTGGGCGGCGTATGCACATCCTGTGAATGCAAAATGTTGCCTATTGGCAGCAGGTTGGGATGCTTCATTCGTGCAGAAATTGAATTGACGCCCACTCTGCTTGAGTTCGCCGACGTTTCGTGGCCAGCTAAATGAGACGTATGCGACCCGAGTTGTAACCGTTTGACATGGTTTGAGAATATCGGGGCGGCGATCGGTGCTTTCTCCGACACTGCGCCAACTCGCCAGTTGAAGGGTGCTGTACGGAGCCGATTGCAACGCGAAAGGCTGTAGGGGCCGATCGCATGAATGGGGGCTAAAAGGGGTGTCAGAGGGGCAACGCCATAGGACCGGAAAGGAACGCCAAAAAAACGGCGTTTTCAATCGCGTCTTGGCCTGTGCCCGCTGGTTGGCTGTGCCTCTTGCCGCAATTCCTCTTTTCGGCGCTTTCCCACTGGATTTGGAGGCCAAGAAGCCCGGCGCGCGACACTGCTATCGGCAGGTCTGCGTACGTGTTCGCTCGATCCAAGAGACCGAAAAGCTGGTCGGGCAAACCCTGACCATCACCACGTCGCACTATGGCGACCCGCGCACCGATCGCTTCAACACGGGCCGCTACACGTCAAATGGTGAACGGTTCAGCGCCGATGACGGCTCGCGCACTGCCAGTGCGGATTTCCCCGACGGCACCGAGCTTTTGCTGCGAAACCCGGAAAACGGTCGCGTTTCCCACGTTCGCGTAAACGACTTTGGGCCTTTCATGGGGTCGCGTCGGCTCGACGTCACCCAGCAGGTCGCGCGAGACCTCGACTTTTTTCATCGCGGCGTTGTGGATCTCGAAGTCACCATTCTGGCAGCACCTACAAGCGACGATCGCGTCTATCTTTATCGCCGCAACAGGCAGTCGCCTGAGACCGGCGGTTTCATGGGGCGCTTTTCCGAGGTCGAAGTCGCCGGTCTGGCGCATGAGTTGATCGAAAACTCCCGGCTCAAATCCGCGGCCCGCGAGAGCGAGGTTTTAGCCTTCGTCTCATCAATTGTGCCACCGCGCCGCAAGCCCGACAGCAAAACGCAATTGGTCGTGGCCGAACTTCATGCGGACGTAAACAAGCCAATTCGTTCGCTGGTTGAAGATGCCATCGTTGCCAATAGCGTTGGCGGATTAGCGCAGCCCGAGGTGCAAACGACCGATAAGCCACAAGGCCCCGCCAGCAGCACTGCAGATGAAAGCACCGTGGCGCTGTCAGAACCCGATCGCTCGACCGTTGGCGAGGAACCGAAGTTGGTTGTGGCCGCTCCAGCCGCCGTGCCCGAAACGCTTGCCGCGCTACCTGCAGTTTTGACGCCGACTTCCGATGACCTGCCCGCTGCAACAGGCCAGCCAATATTCATCAATGCGACGAGCGCCGATGTTCTGTTCGCTCGCAGCCGGGTCCTTCAATCACCGAGCATTGATGGACAACGCGAGGTCATCACAGCGCAAGACGTGGATGCTGGTCCCTTCCTGGCACTTCCAGCCAGCGCAACCGTATCGCCAAAGCCCAACCAATCGAAAGCAGTCGTTGATCGGGAGGCCACTTACGATGCAGGCGCTCGAGCACCCGAAAGGCAAATGGCCCTGGCGCTCGTCGCAGAGCGTGAGGTTGGCAGTATTGCAAGCGTTGGAGCGCTGCAATCAACATCACGATCCTCCGTGCGATATGCCGGGCAACCAAGGGATTCAGGCAGACCAAACCAGCTCCAGTTTCTGGCTTTATTGGCAGCAATCTTTGCCGCGACCGTCAGCATCTATGCTTTCGGAAACATCGCGCTGAGAGCCCGCGCGTCCGGATCGTCCCAACTGCGCGTGCACGATGGTAAAGCGATTTACACGCAGCCGCCGCGCGACCGGCGGCATTTCAATTCTTCTTCGCATGCGACGCTCCTGAGCCGTCTGAAGTCTGTTGTGGTCGCAGTTGGATGGCGTAAGCCCGTCGGAAAAACCAAACACAATGAACTCTGGGATGATAACCGGTCATTGACGGGCAGAGCGTATCGCGGATCAAGCCTGACAGTACAAACACCAGCGGCTGGAGCTGTCCAATCGCTCGTCGTAGTCGAGCCCTCGCCCGTGGTCGAAGCGCCAAAATTGCTGCCGTCAGCCGCGCATGAAACCGTAATTGGCGAAGGCATCACGATTGAGAGCGATATCGCCAGCGACGAGGCAGTGTACATAACCGGTGAGGTCATCGGCAACGTCTCGGGACGCAGGGTCGAACTTGCGGCAGGTGCGGTCGTGAAAGGTCACATCGCTGCCGATCACGCCATCATCGACGGAAGTTTGACCGGAAATATCGATGCACGCGAATTGAGCGTGCTGCGCCATGGCGTGATGAGCGGAAACGCGCGGATCGAAGTCTTGTCCGTGGAGCCGGGTGCGCGCGTAGATGTCGCGTTTACCTTCCTGCGTCCTGAAAAGGTAGCGTGAAACGCTGCTGTGGCCACCTCCAGTCGGTATGAAACGGCCTTCGGCCATAAATCCTTAGATCCCGCCTAACAAGCTGGTGACTGGCCAAACGCAAGGTGTGGCCCGAGGCCAGCCACAGCGGAAAACCCACCGATTTCGTGGCCGTTCGGTCTACCCACTTGACGGGTGGACGGGATGGGATAGAAAGGCGGGATTGTCATGCCGGCTTGAGCCGCGCAGACAGGGTGCTGCGACGTAAATCCGATAAGGATACGGTCGAACTAGCCCCATTTGCCCAGGTAGCTCAGTTGGTAGAGCAGCGGATTGAAAATC
>CAYGRH010000405.1:0-2805 GCA_964352165.1 uncultured Hyphomicrobiaceae bacterium
TAGCCAGGAGGGGCTCTACCAGCACTTCAAGGCCATTGCCGAAGCCGTCGACGTCGTCACCTACGAGTTCGAAAACGTTCCACTCGGCGCTGCCGCTGCCGCAGCAACAGGCGCTCCGGTTAGACCCGGTCCCCGCGCGCTCGAAGTCGCCCAGGACAGGCTGATCGAAAAACGCTTCATCGCTGGTCTTGAGATCCCCGTCGCCCCATTTGCCAATGTCGATTCAGCAAGCGACCTCGAAAGCGCGCTGACGACCATCGGCACGCCGGGCATACTCAAAACCTGCCGCATGGGCTACGACGGCAAAGGCCAGATCCGCATCGCCTCCAAGGTTGATCCGGATTGGGCGCTGGATGCCATCGGTGGTGCACCCGCCATCCTCGAAGGAATGATCGCCTTCACCTGCGAGATATCCGTTCTCGTCGTGCGCGGCCAGGACGGCGAATGCCGCTATTACGATAGTCCGAGGAACACCCACCGCGACGGCATTCTCGACACTTCCACGGTGCCATCGGACCTGCCCGATGAGGTCATCGCAAACGCTCGCGGAATTGCCCGCAAAATCGCCCATGCGCTCGATTACGTGGGCCTGCTGGCAGTCGAAATGTTCTACGTAACCGCAGGCGGCGCGCATACCTTGATGGTCAACGAGATCGCCCCCCGCGTACACAATTCCGGCCATTGGACACTGGATGCCTGCGCGGTCGACCAATTTGAAAACCACATCCGCGCCATAGCGGGCTGGCCCCTCGGCAACACTGAACGCCATTCAAACGCGGTGATGACAAACCTGATAGGCGCCGACGTCTCCAAGTGGGCCAGCCTGGCGGCAGAACCGCAGACTTGCATCCACCTCTACGGCAAGAACGAAGCTCGACCCGGCCGCAAGATGGGGCACATCACGCGCCTTTCACCCCGGTCCGGCAGTTGAAGCTTGATCGGCCACCGCGCCCAAAAGGCTGCACAAACACGCCGCAACCCGTGAATTAACCGATCTGCAGCTAGACAACGGTCCGGGCTTTTGTTATCGCAACCCCTCAATCGCAGCACATCAGCCCTCGATGGCCAGCCATCGGGCGTGCATGCGTTATTTTTCGACCGCACAAAAGGATAGGACACGCGTGCAGGTTCTCGTTCGCGACAACAATGTCGATCAAGCTCTCAAGGCGCTCAAGAAGAAGATGCAGCGCGAGGGTATTTTCCGTGAGATGAAACTCCGGAACTACTATGAAAAGCCGTCTGAAAAGAAGGCTCGCGAAAAGGCGGAAGCAATTCGCCGTGCTCGCAAGCTTGCGCGCAAGAAATTGCAGCGCGAAGGCCTTCTGCCGGGCAAGCCGGCTCGCCCCGCACGCGGCGGCCGCTGACCTCAGGCACTACGGCCCGGTATCTTCGGACCGACCTAGAATATTGACCCGGGACCGCCTTCGAGCCATCCCGGGTTTTATTGTTGGCCGCTTCGGGCCGATTTCGGGATCCGCGCTCATTGTGGCCGGATCAAATCTCGAACATCAGTCTCCCGCTGAGTTAACCCGCAGAGCGAAGCCCACCGCGGTTGTCTGATTGCAACGGACGCAACTTGTCAATCCAGGCATTGACCGCCTCGAACGATCCGAACAGATAATGGTCCGTGTGCCCTGCCTCGGGAAACGTTTCGATCTCAGAAGGCCCAGGTGCCTTGGCCGCCACTTCCCGGCCCATCTCCACCGGAATGATGTCGTCTTTTTCACCATGGATGACGAGCAGCGGGATCTTCACCTTCGGCAGGAACGCCATCGTATCGTAGCGGTCGCGCATGAACAGGCGCGCGGGCAGATACGGGTAGCAGCGCGTTGCCACATCTACGATCGACGTATAAGGCGCATCGAGCACGATCCCGGCAGCTCGCTTTTCCGCAGCGACCTGGACCGCAACTCCCGTTCCAATAGACTCGCCGTAGATGATGATATCCTCGGGCACCACGCCGAAACCACGCAAGGTCTCATACGCGAGCTTCGCGTCCGCCACATTGCGCGCCTCTGACGGCGAGCCCGTCGAACCGCTATATCCCCGATATGCCATAATCAGAAAACCGCGGCCCAGCTCGCGGTATCCAGCAAGCCTGTCGGCCCGTGCGCCGAGCGTTCCGCCATTTCCATGGAAGTACAATAGCGTCGGCTGACCCGCCGCAGCCGGAGAATACCAGGCAACCAGCCGCTCCCCGTCAGGCGTTTCAAGTTCCAACTCTTCAACGCCAGCCAGCCCTTCGTCTCCCGGCGCGACCCGCTCGCCGCTCGGGTGATACATCAGCGCGCGCTCCACGAATGGCGCCCCGACAATCACAATCGTTCCGAGGATCGCCAATACGATCAGGACAGTGACGACAAAGCTTCCCATGAGCGGTCCTATGGTTGGCAAGCCGTTCGCCGGCTCGGGCGTGAAAGCGCAATCCTGGCACACCGCGCAAGCGGGCGCACCGTCCGCGATTATATCGCCTGGATGCGACGATGACCGCTCAATAAGCCGTCAAGCGCGCATGTGCGAGGCACGTATTCAAGGTGCAACACCCTCCGCCGTCCACTCGGCGATCTCGCACGCTGAGAGCGATGCAGAAGTAAAGGAGACATCGCAATGATATCGCCGCGTCTGGCCAGGCACACCCCGGTTTTACTCTGGGCGATCTGACGGCCAACCGCCTCCCGCCTCAAAGCTCCATAAACGTGAGACCCGAGTGCGACTTCAAGCGGACCATCGTCTTCACCGCAATCGTCAAGATGGACTTGCAGACTGACCATGCGGCTCACGACGTCGGGCAGAAACTCTCCCCAC
>CAYGRH010000406.1:0-2786 GCA_964352165.1 uncultured Hyphomicrobiaceae bacterium
ATGCGCTCGCATCCGAGCTTGGCGTGATACCTTTGAAGGTGAGCACTGAATCCGCATCGACAATCACATTGCGTATCGAAGCCACGCTGCGTAGAGCCGGTCGTGGAAAGCGATTGGTGTTGGGTAACGCCATTGCCGATCAGCGAAACGATGCACTCATCAATCTTGTCGCTCGTGCGCTCGCAACACGCGAGAGACTGCTTTCCGGTGAAGTCGAAAGCGTGCAGCAGATGTCCGAAGGCTCCGGTCGTTCGCGAGAACAAACAACAAGACTAATGCGGCTTTCCTATCTCGCACCAGACATCGTCCGCGCCATCCTCGATGGCCATCAGCCGGTCGGATTGACCGTGAAAGCACTGATGGTCGCCGCGAAGGATCTCCCTACGCGATGGGACGCTCAGCTTAAGATGCTTGGATTCAGGCACGCCTCGCCTGAACTCTAAGTTGCATCAAGGTCGCTCGTGACCATCGTCTTGCGGTCTCAGTGTGGGTCGCTTTCGCGCGGCCTGCCCTTCCAGCCCGTCAGCCCTCCGTCTCCCCAACACATGGCAATCTGACCGGCCGTTTTTGACCTCCAGAGACTTTCGGCCGTAGCCTGGACGCTTCGTGCTCGATGAGCGGTCTCAGGGGACAGTGTCGAGATGGACAGGCGTGTAACCCGCGGAAACTACGAGACGAAATAGGCGTCTACGGACAACTGAAAATACAAGCAAAATCAAGGAGTTAGGTGGCTGACCTGGAAGGATTCGAACTACCATCTGCCGCTTTAAGAGTCAGTCAATGTCGCCCACGTAACCCACTGAAATCACCAACCTATTTCGGGCGACTTTTTTCGTCGTTAGCGAGAGAGGCCATTGTCCACGTCTTGAGACGAGTTCGAAACTTTCCCCTGCCCCTCACTGAGTCAGCCTCATCCTCTCTGCAACACATGGCAATCTGACTGCCCGTTTTTGACCTCAAGAGACTTTCGGCCGTAGCCTGGACGCATCGTGCTCGATGAGCGGTCTCAGGGGACAGTGTCGAGATGGACAGGCGTGTAACCCGCGGAAACTACGAGACGAAATAGGCGTCTACGGACAACTGAAAATACAATCAAAATCAAGGAGTTAGGTGGCTGGGGCGGGAGGATTCGAACCTCCGAATGCCGGTACCAAAAACCGGTGCCTTACCACTTGGCGACGCCCCAACGCCGACGATGATCGACCGTCGAGGCGCGGACCATACTGGCTTCGTGCGTGGCCTGCAACGGGGTTTGATTGTCGCGTTCGCAAGGCGTTAAGGCTTTGCCGCAGAAGCGTTGCATAGCGTCCGCGGCAAAGCTTGGCCGTAGCTTGGTGCTACGACTGTCGTGAGAGTGCACCAAATCGGGCTTTGAAGATCGCCTTTGCCGAGAAAGCGCTGCCAAATGGGGCGTGAACCACCCCTTTATATGCTGGCTTGCAGGGCGGGAGCGGCCTCGCTATAACGCGCGTCTGCCACGTTCGGGCGTCCATTCGAGGCGTGCGGCGGCACTTATCCCTTATGGTTGGCAGTAAAGGTCGGGCGGAGCGTAGCGCAGCCTGGTAGCGCACTTGCTTCGGGAGCAAGGGGTCGGGAGTTCGAATCTCCCCGCTCCGACCAATAATAACTGAGACCGCGGTCAATCCCGGCGCTTGCCGGCCCACCTCACCGCCCCTGTTTGGCTCGATTTTTCTGCCACAACGGTAGTCCCGCGGAAACGCGCAGGTGATGCGCTCACTCATCCCCATTTGCGACCGCGACTTGTGCACCGATGAGCAGCAGAGCGTGTTTCGTTCACTGTTTGCGCCCTGGAAGCATGCGGTACAGGAGCCCGTTCTTCAGAAGCAATTGATGGCGCAGGACAACGCCCAAGTGCGCGATCAGGGCTGCGATAATCAGGTAGCTTGAGACGATATGCGTCCACTTGGCGATGAACGCCAGAGGCTCCCACTTTCCGATCGGGTTCGGCAAATGGACGGCCTCAAAGAAGTGCACGCCATAGCCGCCGGCCATGACATAGATGAACCCGCTGACGGGCATCACGAACATGGCTGTATAGAGAAGGTTCTCGTAATAGTGCATCAACTGGCGCTCGCGCTTGCTCAGCGACGGGGCGAAATCCGGCAGTCCAGAAATGTTTCGCGCCAGCAGCCGGCCGATGGCAAAGGCAAGCGCGATCAGGCCAATGGACTTGTGCCAGTTGTAATAGTTCGCCTGCGTCAGACCCAGCGCCGTGTCCTTTGGACCAAGGCTGAGCATGATGTTTGCTGCGACGTATTGAAATGCAAAAAGTGCAACAACGGCCCAATGAAAGAATTTCGTCAGCCCGCCGTAACCGGACCTGGAATTCAATAGCGGCATGCCTGTCCCCCAATGCTTTTTGTCGATCAACGACCAAAGCGGCAGGTTAGACCAAACACGCGAGAGTTCCGACTCTCGCACTTTGGGGGCCAAGCGTCTTGCAATGCCGCGCGTGTGTGAATGCCGTCTTGGGTGGTTACCTTACTAAGCGCTGCGATTGACTGTTGGGGCAGCAACCGCTTTAAGCGGAACCCCGGCCTGACCGCAGGCCAATTCAGGTGCGTTCAACCGTCGTTTAGAACTGAGCGGCCGGCCACCAGGAGAACCCGTGTTGTCAGCCGACATCGACTTCAAAACCTCAATGCGATTTGACTACGGTGAGCCCGCTGGGATGGGGCCGGGCATCGTCCGCATCGTTGCCAACAATCCAAGCGCGTTCACATTCAAGGGCACCAACACCTATCTGATCGGTTCGAGCGAACTGG
>CAYGRH010000407.1:0-2777 GCA_964352165.1 uncultured Hyphomicrobiaceae bacterium
AATCTAGCTGATGGCGATGTTTGAAGATTGCGTGTGCTACCAGGAAGAAGTGCGCGATCCCTCCCGCATCGCCGAAGTCCTGAACCGCGTCATCCTGAAAGCGTTCCGCGGGTCCGCCCCCGCCCAGATCAACGTGCCGCGCGATTTCTGGACACAGGTGATCGACATCGACCTGCCGCAGGTCGTCAAGATCGAGCACCCGCCGGGCGATCCCGTGGCAATCGCGGATGCTGCGAAAATCCTGTCGGAGGCGAAGTTCCCCGTCATCCTCAACGGCGCTGGCGTCATCTTGGCCGGCGCCATTCCTGCTTCCGTCGCGCTCGCTGAAAAGCTTTCAGCCCCCGTCGCCTGCAACTACCAGCACAATGACGCTTTTCCCGGCTCGCATCCCTTGTCGGTCGGCCCGCTCGGCTACAACGGGTCCAAAGCCGGCATGGAGATGATCGCCAAGGCCGACGTCGTGCTCGCACTAGGTACGCGCCTCAACCCGTTTTCTTCTTTGCCCGCCTACCAGACCGACTATTGGCCCAAGAACGCCAAGATCATCCAGGTCGACATCAACGCCGACCGCATCGGCCTGACGAAGCGCGTCGCCGTCGGCATCCAGGGCGATGCCAAGGCGGTTGCCGAACAGCTCCTCGCCAAGCTTTCTCCGACCGCAGGCGATGCCGGCCGGCAGGAACGCAAAGACATGGTCGCGCTCGCCAAATCCCGCTGGGCCCAGCAGCTCTCGTCCATGGACCATGAAGACGACGACCCCGGCATCACCTGGAACGAACGCGCCCGCGATCGCGAGCCCGACCGCATGAGCCCGCGCCAGGCCTGGCGTGCCATCCAGGCAGCGATGCCCGATAACGCCATCATCTCCACCGATATCGGCAACAACTGCGCCATCGGCAACGCCTATCCGATGTTCGAAAAGGGCCGCAAGTATCTCTCCCCTGGCCTGTTCGGCCCTTGCGGCTACGGCTTCCCTGCCATCCTGGGCGCAAAGATCGGGTGCCCGGACGTGCCCTGCGTCGGCTTTGCGGGCGACGGCGCGTTCGGCATCTCCATGAACGAGATGACGGCGTGCGGACGCAACGACTGGGAACCGATCACGTTCGTCATCTTCCGCAACTATCAGTGGGGTGCTGAAAAGCGCAACACGACGCTTTGGTTCGACGACAACTTCGTCGGCACCGAATTAAACCTCGGCGTCGACTACGCCAAGGTCGCCGAAGCCTGCGGCGTCAAAGGCGTGCAGGTCTCGACAACCGAAGCCCTGACAGAAGCTCTGCGCACAGCGATCGAAGACCAGATGAAAAACCGCGTAACGACCTTCATCGAAGTGGTACTGAACCAGGAGCTGGGCGAGCCATTCCGCCGCGATGCCATGAAGCAGCCCGTCCAGATCGCCGGCATCAGCAAAGACGACATGAAACCTCAGCAGCCGAGGCTCTGAGCCCAACCGCACTCACTAGTCCACGAAAACCCGAACGGGCGAGACAGACGGCAAACGTCTTCTCGCCCGTTTTCCGTTTTCCCGCCCGCTGCAAAGCGACTACGACCGCGACACTCTAACCGAACCAGAAAGAAATTTTCTTTTCCTATGGACAAAGTTTTATTGCCGTGACACATAGCGTCGCCATGCACAAAGAAAACCAAACCATCGCGGATGTCGCCGACCGGCTGGCCGCACTCTACGACCAACCCTTTGGAAGCAAGGACGCTGGCCGCTATCGAATTTCGGCCAAGCTCGTTCGCCAGATGGCTGGCCGTCGCCGCCTTTATGAGGATGACCTTCGAGAACTCTCCCGCGCGATGTTGGAAATCGGGTTCATCCTCATCGACATGGACACGTTCTACGTCGTGATGAGCGCCAACACGTTCGTGAACTACAGGCGCGCCAACGAAGACTGCCTAGCCAGCGAGCAATGATTGGCGAACCTGGGATAATCGGAATGAACCCCACCATGCAGCCTCCCAGTCGTGCACCCAAATCTGAGATCGGTTGGCGCGAATGGATCGGACTTCCCGATCTGGGGATCACGACATTGAAATCTAAAGTTGATACCGGCGCGCGCACATCCGCGCTTCACGCCATCGACCACCAAACTTTCACGCAGGCGGGCCAGCAGTGGATCAGCTTTCGCGTGCCGCTCGCAAACCTGCCTCCCGATCGCAGATGTGCAGCGCGTATCGTGGATGAACGCGAGATCAAAAACACCAGCGGGCGGCCAGAGCGCCGCTATATCGTCGAAACCACCCTCATACTGGGCGCACAAGCCTGGAAAATCGAAGTTTCCCTCGCCAATCGGGAACGCATGGAATTCGAAATTATTCTTGGACGCACCGCCATCCGCAGGCGCCGCCTTCTCGTCAATCCTGGCCGCTCGTTTCTTGCTGGCCCACCAACTGCGCTCGCAAGGCCGTCCGTCAATCTCTGAACCCTGCCCTAAAACCATCAAGACAGTTAGTCGCCAGTGTATGAACCCCGACAAGCCTGCAAGAAGCGTTTCCTCAAGGAGAACAACAATGAAAATCGCCATGCTTGCACGCAACCCCAGCCTCTACTCGCATCAACGACTGAAAGAGGCGGCCGAAAAGCGCGGCCACGAACTCGATATCATCCATACTTTGCGCTGTTACATGAACATCGCCTCACGCCGCCCGGAGGTCTATTATAACGGCGAGAAGCTGCCGAGGTACGACGCCGTCATTCCCCGCATCGGAGCATCCATCACGTTTTACGGTCTCGCCGTCTTGCGTCAGTTCGAAATGATGGGCGTCTTCCC
>CAYGRH010000408.1:0-2748 GCA_964352165.1 uncultured Hyphomicrobiaceae bacterium
GACGAGCCATGGCCGGAGTATTCAAACCGCGTCAGGCCGTAGCCGTTCTGCGGCGCCCATACAGCAAGGGCGGTTGCCTTGGTCGAGACCATGTCCGACTTGAGGCCGAGCAGCCAAATAAGTCCAACTGCACCGGGCGCGGGCGGCGGTTGCGTGATATACGCGATGCGGCGGCGGTGCTCGCCATCGCCCACTTCGAGAAATTCGTGTTCGCTCATTTGACAGCCGTCCCTCAACTGAAACCCATCAAGCGAGGCAACCCTTGGCCCCGAACCGCCAGACCATACTGCAGATCATCCCGCAGCTCGATACCGGGGGGGCGGAGCTTTCGACGATCGAGATCGCGGCCGCTGTCACGCAAGCGGGCGGACGGGCCTTGGTGTTGTCGCAAGGTGGGCGGATGGAAGACCGGCTCGCGGCCGCTGGCGGAGAGTTGATCCGGTTTCCGGCGGCCACCAAGAACCCGGCGCGCATCATCTGGAATGCGTCGCGGATCGCATCCCTGATCGCGCGCGAAGGCGTCGACATCATTCATGCGCGAAGCCGTGCTCCGGCATGGAGTGCGCTGATGGCCGCCAGGCGATCGGGCATCCCGTTCGTGACCACCTATCACGGCGCCTACAATGAAGATGGCCGGCTGAAGAAACTTTACAACAGCGTGATGGTGCGCTCCGACCGCGTGATCGCGAATTCCGGATACACCCGCGACCTGATCATTTCCCGCTACGGCACACCGGCGGACAAAGTCCGCGTTGTCTATCGCGGTGTCGATTCTTCCCAATTCGATCCTGTTGCCATCGATCCAGCCCGGATCAGCGCTCTGCGCAAAGCCTGGCAGGTGCCGGAAGATGCACCGATCATTCTGCAACCGGCCAGGCTGACAAGCTGGAAGGGGCAGGAAGTTCTCATTGCCGCAGCCGATCTTCTGGAGCGCGAGGGCCGGCTCGGGGAGGCGCACATCGTTCTGGCAGGCGATGCTCAGGGCCGTTCCGGGTACGAAGCCCTGCTGATGTCACAGGTTGCAACGGCAGGCCTGGAAGACCGCGTGCATATCGTTGGGCACGTTGATGACATGCCGGCGGCCTATGCCAGCGCCCACGTGACGGTCGTTGCCTCCGTCGAGCCGGAAGCGTTCGGGCGGACGGCGGCGGAAGCCCAGGCCATGGGTTGTCCGGTCATTGCGACCGCCATCGGCGCGCCGCAGGAGACGGTGAAGGCTGCTCCGCGCGTGGGTCTGGATGAGCGGACAGGTTGGCTCGTTCCCCCAGGCGATGCGGGCGCGATGGCAGAAGCGCTCGGCGAATGCCTGGCGTTCACACCGGACCAGCGCGACACCATGGGGCAGCGCGCGCGGGCGCATGTTCTGACGTCGTTTACCTTGGAAGCGATGAAGCAGCAGACGATGGCAGTCTACGATGAGCTCGCAGGCAAGCGCTGAAGTTGCTGCGGCATCGCGAGCGGAGAGGGGCATTGGGACCTGCCGACTCTTTTTGACTGAGTGGCCGATGCCCCGCCTGGACATAATACCCGAGCTAGAGAATACATTCCGGCCAAGTCTCAAGCTGTTCAAACAAAAGAACAGTTCGCTAGTTGCTATCAAGACGTTATCCCCGCTTGACTTGCTGCTGCTTCTTACCGATCTTTGTAGAGCCTTGGCGAGAAGCAGTATTGCGCTTATAAGCGACAATGCTTGGCGTCTTCGTCAGGGAATTTTTTGAGGCAATCAAGGGAGATAAGCCATCCGCCGTCCACACCGCGCCGCACCTGCGAGCGAAAACCAAGGGCCACGTATGAATGATAGTATTCGTGCCCGCGACGTAAGACTGATCGACGAGACTGGGGAAAATGTCGGCGTCGTCAGCAAGATCGATGCGCTCGACAAAGCGCAGAACGTCGGCCTCGACTTGGTGGAAATATCTCCCGACGCCGATCCGCCCGTCTGCAAGATCATGGACTACGGAAAGTTCAAGTTCGAGCAGCAGAAGAAGGCTGCAGAGGCGCGAAAGAAGCAGAAGATCATCGAGATCAAAGAGATCAAGATGCGTCCTGCTATTGACGATCACGACTATCAGACCAAGCTCAAGGCCATCAAACGGTTCTTCGATGACGGCGATAAGGTCAAAATCACCTTGCGCTTCCGTGGCCGCGAAATGGCGCACCAGGAACTTGGCATGGCTGTGCTTCAGCGGGTCAAGGTCGATACCGAGGCATTTGCCAAAGTCGAGACCGAACCACGCCTGGAAGGGCGTCAAATGCTGATGGTGCTGTCTCCGCGTTGATCGCTATCTGCCTTTGACGGCGGCAGATTTTATGACAAATTCACATGCCCCGGGCCGCGACCTCGCAGCCTGGGGCATTTTATTTTGTTATTCCACATGATTGCAAATCCCCTAGCTCGCCCAATCGTCTTCACACCCCGCTAACCCTCACGCGCGCCAAAATTCAAAACTTTGACCAAGATCATGGTTGGCCCGGATGATTGCAACAACACTGGGGGCCATGATGCGACCCATGCGGGTCGCCAATCGGCGCACAGCAACTGCGTGCAAAACCGAAGTTGATGACTCAAACAATCCCCGGGTGACGAAATGGCCAAGCAAGCAGACAAGACGGCAGCAGCAAAGGCAACGCCAGTTGCCGGGGCAGATCCGGTTGCATTAGCAATTGGCCCGAATGCGAAGGCCAACGGGCACGCGAAAGAACAGCCCGCTGCTGCCGCTCAATCCACTCAGTCCAAGGGCTGTGACA
>CAYGRH010000409.1:0-2748 GCA_964352165.1 uncultured Hyphomicrobiaceae bacterium
TCGGCCCGTCAGCCTTCTTCGCATGCCATCGCCAATAGTCGGCGGGCTTGACCGTAATATCGACCGCAATTCCAAAACCATGCGCTGACAGCCGATCGGTCCCTGCGATCTGCCTGCAGTTGAAACCGCCGCCTGCCGGAGTGAGGAATCTATCAAACTGCGGCGGCAGGGCTTCCAATTCGCCGCTGATGGCCGACAGCCTCGCGGCAACTCCGTTGACCTGGGTCACCTGAAGGCGTCCACCGCCCTTGGCCTTAAGCCAGTCGACCCAGACGAGATCCTTCTGGGTCTCTCCCTTGCGGCAATCGCCATATAACTTCGTGAAAAAGCCCATATGCCGCGAACGACCAGGGTCGACGTTGAGGGCAGGCGGTTCTGATAGCGGTCCTGCTGGATAGAGGTAGCGAAGCGTGTCGACCAGTGACCCGCCTTGCAGCCATTCCGCATGCGAGACGGGCAAGCCTTTGTGCGCGTCGCTGCCGCCGGTGTTCGCCGCGTCCCCCAATCCCATCCGGGTACCATCACGCCAGATCAGTTGACCGTTTTCGCTACGGGCAAGATGATCCGGGTAGGCATCGACAAATCGATTTCCAGGATCCGCCCAGGAACGATCCGAAGCGCAACAATAGACCGCCAGAACGGCGACGATTGTGCAGAAGTGTCTGCGGGATGAGTTTAAGTCTCTGATTATAGATAGGAAAACCATAATGCGCATCTCGCTTTACCCCACCCTGTGAGGTGTTAAAGTATCCTCAAGACGATTCCAGCGAATAGCTTGAAGCCGCGGCTCTCCGGACTCTTCCGCCTGATTGGCGAAAAGTACCGGCACAGCGCCAAGCCCTGGGGATGAAAGACTTGGACGATTACAAAAACAACAAGGGCGACAGCGCCACGCCCCTGGGTCCAGGTCTCGCGCCTCGCGGTTCAAATCGCACGGGCGATAATTCCTCCTCTCAACCGCCGGCATCGCTTTCCAATCTGTCTCCGTCGCCCCCTGCCGAGGCGCAATCGCCCATCGAAATTCCTGCTGCTGATGCGGCTCTGCCGATCGACCAAATTGCCACGGCGCGATCCCAACGCTCCGCGATAAGCCACTCGGACAGATCCGGTCCTCCCGCCGATGCTGGCCCGCGAAAGCACCACAATGATCGCGATGTCCGCAATCACATCGACCGCTCCGCAACGGTTTACGGCGCGCTTGATCTGGGCACCAATAACTGCCGCCTGCTATTGGCGCGCCCTACCCGGCGCGGTTTCCGCGTCGTCGATGCCTTCTCGCGCATCATCAGGCTGGGTGAGGGCGTGGCTCATTCAGGTCGATTGTCTGAAGAAGCGATGTCCCGCACGATCGACGCGCTGCGTATCTGTGCCAACAAGCTCGAAAGGAGCCGTGTCGAGCGCGCTCGCCTCGTGGCAACGGAAGCTTGCCGCATCGCCACGAACGGCGAAGAATTCCTCGGCCGAGTGCGCGACCGCCTCGGCTTGGACATCGAAATTCTGAGCCGCGAGGCTGAAGCGTGCCTCGCAGTCGCCGGCTGCGCCTCATTGATTGACGGGTCCGTCGACTACGTTTTGGTTTTCGATATCGGCGGAGGCTCATCCGAGTTGATTTGGCTCGACCTGACCAAGCGCCGCGTCATAGGCCGCCCCACGGTCGACCGCAGCGAGGCACAGGCCTGCATGGCGGCCTGGACGTCGCTGCCTGTAGGAGTTGTCACGCTGGCCGAGCGGTTCGGTGGGCGGCACGTCACGCCCGGCGTTTTCGAAGAAATGGTCGACTACGTCTCCGACATGCTAGAACCTTTCGAAGCCGAGCACGGTTTCAAGGAGCGCATAGCCAGCGCTCCGGCCCACTTGCTGGGTACGTCTGGAACGGTCACTACAGTCGCCGGCATTCTGCTGAAGCTGCCGCGCTACGATCGCAATCAAGTCGACGGAAGCTGGCTCAGGGTCGATGAGGCTCAGGACGTCACGTACTCGCTCCTGAACCGCAGCTACGAGGAACGTGTGGCCGAACCGTGCATCGGTCGCGATCGCGCTGATCTGGTGCTGGCTGGTTGTGCAATTCTGGAAGCACTGATACGCGTCTGGCCATGCGAACGTCTGCGGGTTGCCGACCGGGGCCTGCGCGAGGGCATCTTATCGACGCTGATGGGCGAAGATGGCGTCATCCGCTCAAGGCGGCGACGGGGCCAGCGTCGCGGCTGAGCTGAGAAAGCTGAAGAGCCTGCCTGTTGGCGAGTTCAAGTTATTGGCCGCGATGCTCGCCACGAAATTTGCCACGAAATTTGCATGGCTCACTCGTGGCCAAACTTATCGATAAATCGGAGACGCCGGAAATGGCCAAGAAGGGCAAGGGCCCAGGCAATAAAAGTGGTGCGAGCGGTCCCAGCGGCGGCCAGCGCCAATTGCATGTTCGCGTCAAGACGGCCCGTCGCCGAACCGCCTCATCCGCGCGTTGGCTGGAGCGTCAGCTCAACGACCCTTACGTTGCCGCATCCAAACGCGAAGGCATGCGCTCGCGAGCCGCCTATAAGCTGATGGAGATTGACGACAAGCACAATTTTCTGCGGCCGGGCATGCGCGTTGTCGATCTCGGAGCTGCACCGGGCGGTTGGAGCCAGATCTCAGCCGAGAGGGTCCGCTCGATCACAAAAGATACCCGGCAGCACAGTGAAAACGATGTCGCAACAAGCGGCCAGGAACATGAAGCCGTAACCGCTGTGGCTGAAGACGAAGACGCCGTAA
>CAYGRH010000410.1:0-2743 GCA_964352165.1 uncultured Hyphomicrobiaceae bacterium
AACGCTTCACCTTTCCGAAGGTGCGACGAAGGAAGAAATCAAAACGCGCTACAAGGAACTCGTCAAACAGCACCACCCGGACGCCAACGGCGGGGACAGGCGCACCGAGGAGAAGTTGCGCGAGATCATTCAGGCATATAACTACCTGAAACAGGCTGGACTCGCTTGAAGCGAGGGGACTGGAACCATCCGTTCCCGACTTTTTCGCGTATCCGGTTCGAAGGGCACTGAGACCTTACGCCTCGCCCTTTTCCCTCCGCCAATCCTTCCATTTACGGACCGCGTCGGTTGATATGCAGAAAAAGGTGCGGGCCAATGCACGGCCAAAGGTTGAAGCTGCTAAGTCGGCATCCGACAAAGCAGAGCGGAAAACCGCATCCATGCCGTCGCAGAAACCTCAACGAACCGCCGCCCAGGAAAAAATGACAGATAATCTTCCCGACCGTTCGGTCTCCGTACGTGATCTTTTCGGCATCGACAGCGATCTCGAGGTTCCAGCCTATTCTGAGGCCAGCGAGCACGTTCCCGACTTCGATCCCGACTACCTTTTCAATGAGGAGGTCACGCTCGCCATCCTCGCCGGTTTCAAGCACAACCGACGCGTGATGATCCAGGGCTATCATGGTACGGGCAAGTCGACGCACATCGAGCAGGTGGCAGCCCGTCTCAATTGGCCGTGTATCCGCGTCAACCTCGACAGCCATGTCAGCCGGATCGATCTTGTCGGCAAGGACGCGATCGTTTTGAAGGACGGCAAGCAGGTGACGGAATTCCGCGAAGGCATTTTGCCTTACGCGCTTCAGACGAATACAGCGTTGGTGTTCGATGAATACGACGCGGGCCGGCCAGACGTGATGTTTGTTATTCAGCGCGTGCTGGAAGTCTCAGGGCGGTTGACGCTGCTCGATCAGTCCAAGGTAATCCGCCCGCACAAGGCCTTCCGACTGTTTGCGACGACGAACACCATCGGTCTTGGCGACACGTCAGGGCTCTATCACGGCACGCAGCAGATCAACCAGGGCCAGATGGACCGCTGGTCGATCGTCGCGACGCTCAATTATCTTCCGCATGACGACGAAGTTGGAATCGTTGCGTCCAAGGTGAAGTCGTTTGCCAAGAATGACGCCAAGCGCAAAGCCGTCGGTAACATGGTGCGGGTTGCCGACCTGACGCGGCAGGCGTTCATGAATGGTGACCTTTCAACGGTCATGAGCCCGCGTACGGTGATCACGTGGGCTGAGAACGCAGACATCTTCGGCGATATCGGTTTTGCGTTCCGCATGACGTTCCTCAACAAATGCGACGAATTGGAACGCCCACTGGTTGCAGAGTTCTATCAGCGCTCCTTCGGCGAAGAATTGCCTGAGAGTGCGGCCAACGTCGCGCTGAGCTGAGGGCTGAGTGATGGAGGAATGCTGCGGCGATGGCGGAGATTTCCGGGTCGGGCGCATTGTCACTCGGGAGTATGTTTTCACGCGTGAGCGGATCGTCGCGTACGCCGATATGGCGGGTGACACCAATCCGTTGCATCACGATGACGGCGTTGCGGCCAGAAGCCGATTCGGCAAGCTGATTGCCTGTGCGGCTCACTCGACGGGTGTGCTCACTTCGCTGCTTGCGGCTTCGTTTTCGCAAGACGGTCGCGCTGTGGGGCTTGGGTTCGAGTTCACGCTCCGGCGCGCGGTGGAAGTTGATACGGATGCCATTTTGATGTGGCGTATCGATAACGTCTCAACCAGTCTCAAGCCCCGAGGGCGCGTTATTCTTCTTACTGGTGAAATCAGGGATCGCAACGGGTCGCAATGCTATCTTGAGGCGGATGGCAGGATGCTGATCCTAGAAGATGCCGCAACCGATGGTTCGGCCGGTCGGAACAATGCGCGGCAGGCAGGCGACAAGGTATCCAAGGCGACATGAGCAGTTCGGGAAAACGCAAGGAAGCTCCGGTCGAGCCGTTCAAGCGCGCGCTTGCGGGGTGTGTGCGCGCGGTTTCCGGCGATGCCGACGTGCAGGTGGATTACGGACCTGGAAAGCCGACCATCATTGAGAGGTCGATCAGTCTGCCGGAACCGTCACGGATTCCCAATGCGCGAGAGATTGCGGTTATGCGCGGGTGGGCGGATTCGCTTGCGCTGACGGCTGCCTGCCACGACAAAAAAGTGCATGCCAAGTTGGTGCCGCCTTCGGGTGCGGCCCGCGATGTGTTCGAGGCGGTCGAGCGAGCGCGCGTCGAAGCGCTGGGCGCGATCCGGATGCCGGGCATGGCCAATAACCTCGCGGCAAAGACCGAGGACCTATACGCGCATGGCCGGTTTGCGAACCTGCGTAGCCGGGAAGAAGCGCCGCTGGATGAAGCCGTTGCGCTACTGGTTCGTGAAAAGCTGACGGGGCGCGCGCCGCCGAAAAACGCGCGCGGGCTGGTTGAAGCCTGGCGGCCTTTTGTCGAGGGCAAGGCTGGAAACGTGCTGAGCGAAATGGAAAGCTTGTGCGAGGACCAAAAGGCGTTCGGTCAAGTCGTGCGCAGCCTTCTCGATGCGTTGGACCTCACCGAGGACATGACGCAGGGCGAGGAAAACCAGCAGAACGAAGAGGAAGAAGAACAGCAGCCCGAAGGCGGAGAAGAGCAAACGGAGGAGTCCGAAGAAGGCGGGGAAGGGCAGGATCAGCCCGATCAGCAGGATATGTCGGATGGCGAAGTCGGCGATATGGAAGACATGGCCGATCAAGGCAATCCCGACCAGTT
>CAYGRH010000411.1:0-2720 GCA_964352165.1 uncultured Hyphomicrobiaceae bacterium
CTCGGGGCGGGATCGCGGTGTGCTCTCTGCCATCAGGTTGCGGTGGATATCGGGCAGTGGGCGCTCCGTGCCGTGCTGTGAGGACTACATCCGCTGCCAGATCCAAGTTGGACGGATCGCCGTTGTCAATCTCGGGTCCTTCTATTCCGCCCCACGCCGCTTTTTTATCCTGCCCTCGGCATCCATGCCATTTCGAAACACCGGGACGCCATGCTCCGCTTGATGAAATTCCTGCACACGATGGGGGCTATCGGGTTGATGGGGGCGATGGTCTCGCTGCTGGTCGTCTACGGGTTCCTGCCTGAGCCGTCCCAAGCGCTGGGCGAATACGCTAGCCTGCGCGCGGTCATGGGGGCGATCGCGACGTATGTATTCTTTCCTGCGTTGGGGTTGACGCTATTGTCAGGTTTGCTGTCGATCGCGTTGAGCCGGGCGTTCCGCAATGCCGGGTGGGCGTTGGCGAAACTGGTCTCCGGCATTGTCTTGTTCGAAGGCGGCCTGATTGCCGTGCAGGGGCCGATTGCGCGCGAGGCAGCACTCAGCGCGCGAGCTGTTGCCGGCGAAGTTGATGTCGCGCTGCTGGGTTCGAGTGCAAACGGTGAATGGTATTCGCTTTGGGTCCTGATGGCGGTTGCCACGTTCAACGTTGCGTTCGGCGTGTGGCGGCCGAACCTGAAGCGCATCTCATTCACGCGCGGTCTAGCGAAGTCCGGATCGTGAGCGCTCGGCGGGGTGACTTGTTTTGCCACTCGAATGAGTCGTGCCAGATTGTGCTGCCTAGATCGAATTGCGAGGTAATCCAATGGCAGGTTCCGGCAAGAAAACTTCGAGCAAGAAACCCGCTGCAGGCAACAAGACGGGGCCCACAACAACGTCCCCCGCCAAGTTCATTGCCAGTGTCGAGCATGAGATGCGGCGCGCGGATGCGGAGAGGCTGCTGGTCTGGTTTGAAGTCGTAACGGGACTGAAACCGAAGATGTGGGGGCCCAGCATCATCGGGTTTGGCCGCTATCACTACAAATACGACAGCGGCCGTGAGGGCGACTACTTCTTGACCGGTTTTTCGCCGCGCAAGAGCGCGCTTACGGTCTACGTCATGCCGGGTTATCGGTTCGACGACATGGCTGACAAGCTAGCGCGCCTTGGCAGGCATAAGACAGGACGCTCGTGCCTTTACATCAACAAGCTATCGGACATCGACATGGATGTGCTGCGCGATATCGTGGCGGACGGCGTGGCGCACATGCGCAAGACGCACGAGACCTGGGATGAGTGAAGCAGCGTGCTGACGTTGACTAGTTATGGATCGCTCCGCTCATACGCTGAACCGCCTCCCGGCGGGTGATCTTCTGCCATGAGACAATATCACTCCGGTTTTATTTTCAGCTCGAATGCGTCCTCTCCGTAGGACTGCAGCTTCAAGAGGCACTGATCGCCAGCCTCCTCGAAAAAGAAGACGTGGACGAAGTCGCCGCCGGCTGAAGCGCGGCAGAAGGCCTTTTTGCCCAGGTCGTGCTTGGGACATTCTTCTACATCGACGTGGGCGATTGCTGCCTCGAACTGCGCATAGGTCATCGGGCAACCGGCGGCATGGGAGAGCGAGGCTGCGGGAAGCATCGCGGCGCAGATGGCTGCGGTGGCTACTAGACGTTTCGTTGATTTCAGCGACATCAGTTTCGATCTCCCAGGTGGTGCTTGGCCGGTGAGCGCGTGAAGCGCACTCATGCGGTTCTGGAACATATTCTAGAAACAGAATTTGTTCAATGCGCGATCCGGTCACCGGGAAGGCGCCGTCCGCCGGATGCCAGCACAGCGCGCACTTCGCTCAGGCAGACGATGAAGGCGGTGAGGTCGGTGAGGCGTTGGGCTGAGGGGACGGTTGCGGTGATGATGTGGCCGCCGCTGGCACGGATGGCGCTGGCGATCATCAGGTTTTCAGGGAGATCGAAGCTCTCGATTTCGGTGTCGGGCGTGTCGCCGTCGAAGGGGACGAGCATGCCGGATGCGCGATAGGCGGCGGCGCGGGCCGCGTAGTTTTCAGCGACGTTCGAATAGCCGAACACCGGGCGGCCCAGCGCGCGCATGAAGCCGACCTCGTAGGCGGTGCCCGCGTCCATGCTGGTGCCGCGAAACGGCGTGCAGTTGGCGACAAGGGCGTGACACGAGCGCATCAGGTTTTCGTTGGCGGAGGCGATGGCGTCGGCCTTGGCCTTCGGGGTTGGGAGTGCGTCGAGGTTCAAACCGGCATCGAGCGGGAAGACACCTTCGAGTCCGGCTTTTTCGCAGGCATCCTTTTTTGCCTTTGCGAAGGCCATGGGATCGGGGAGAAATACATCCGGACCAGCAAGGTAGATGCGGGGACGGGCCGTCACGATTCCAGCCACTCGGGTGCGCAGTTGTACTTCCACAGGTCGGCAAGCACCCAGCTTACGCCGAGTGCCAGCGCGACGGCCATCATCAGGCCGAACGTGGGAAGCGATGCGGCCTCCAGGCCGGCTGCGCCGAACAGGCCGGGGAGCGCGTAAAGCCCGAAGGCTGATACCGGAAGCCCGATCAGAACGCCCGTCATCGCGAGCGCGATGGCGTGATTGCGCGCCTGTGTGGGGGAGCCCCCGGCCGCAGCAATCGTGCGAGCGCGCCATTCCATGAACATCAGCGCGGCGAATAGAGCGATGGCCGTGACGACGAGCCAGGGCCGGCCGAGGTCTGCCCCGCCGCCC
>CAYGRH010000412.1:0-2709 GCA_964352165.1 uncultured Hyphomicrobiaceae bacterium
CGACCTACCCCACACCCTGTCCCAACTGCCACATCTCTTCGCGCATGCGGATGTCGGCCAGCATGCGGTCGAGAAGGAGGCAGGTGCGCTTGAACAGATCCGAGCCGCGCGTGAAATCCGCGCCCGCGAAGAAGTCGACGCGGCCGGCCTTGAACAGGTCGACGCATTTATCAGACGCCTTGCCGGGCGGATGGACCGCAATGGCGTGGCCGCCGTTCTTGCGGGTTACAGCCATCGACGGCACGTCGGTGTCGCCGTCGCCGAAATAGACCATGTTGGAGAACGGGATCGGGCGCAGCGCCTCGTTCATATGCTCGTTGATGTTCCGGCCCAGGTCCTCGATGCCCTTGTTGATGCGGAACAGGTATTGCGTCTTGCCGGTGTCGGTGATGACGCGCTTGGGGTAGGGCAGGTCGTAGGCCTCGAACCAGTATTCGGATGCAAACACGTTGTGGAAGCGCGGGTAGATCTTCGTGCCTTCGATGATCTCGGTCAGGCCCGATGAGATGAGGTAATGGCGCAACGTGATGCCGTGGCTTTCGGCACGGATCTTCACGTACTCCTCGATCTCGTCGAACCAGGTTTCGACACCCTCGAACAACTCGACGTCCGCGCCCTGCTTGACGAGGTCTTCGCGGTCGATGCGGATGCCGGCGGCCTTCGCCTTCTTGTAGAGCAAGTGCATGTACGTAATGAGCGGGTCGGCACCCTCGGCAACCGCGATGCGGTTCGTTTCCTTCCAGAACTCGACCGGATCGACGCCGATCTGGGGCAGGAAGGCGTATTCCTGCATCGGGCGCGGGGACAGCGTGCCGTCGAAGTCGTAGACAAGCGCGATGGTCTTTTGCTCGAAGGCGCGTTTGCCTTCAGGAGAGAGCTTGGCCACCTTTGCGGATTTGGCGGGTATCGCCTTGGCGGGGGGCTTTGATTTTGCTTTCCGCGCAGGCGCTGCGGCAGCGGGTTTGCCAGCCTTGTCCGCGCGCGGTGCCAACACTGTTTCATCGCTCATGGGGACGCATCCTGTTTTGCCGGTTGGCCGTAAGACCGGTTGGTTCGACGCCTAATCTTATCGCGCGAGCGCGCAACCTGATTAACTCGAGGGTGCGCGGCGATAGCGTTCGACTTGTAAGGGCAAACCCTCGCCTGATTCGGGCGGCGGAAAGAAGGCCTGTGGCCCGTTCGTCCTCCGTTTTGGTCCCATAAGGCGGTCCGGCATTCCTACTCGATCCACCGTCCGGAGGGCTGCAAGCCTTGACTCCAAGGCCCGCGGGGGCAAAACGCAAGGGAGAGCACTTCAAGCCTGCTCGATGTGAACATGACAATGGAAAGACGCCCGCCGATGACATCGCCCATCAAGTCCGACGCCGAAGCACGCGACGCCCTGATCGCGCTGGTGCGTGAACGCTCCTTCCAGATCGGGCCGGAGATGAAGCTCGCCTCGGGACGGACTTCGACGATCTATTTCAATATGAAGCCGACCATGATGCATCCAGAGGGTGCCCGGCTGATCGCGACCTTGATGCTGGACGCGCTCGCCGACGCGAAAGCCGACTACATCGGCGGGCTTGAGATGGGCGCGGTTCCGGTCGTCACGGCGGTTGCTGCCGTAGGGGCGATGCAGGGCCGCCCGTTGGCTTCGTTTTTCGTGCGCAAGACGGTAAAAGAGCATGGCACTCAGGCGCTGATTGAGGGTTTGGCCAAGACGGAGAGCCTTTCGGGCAAGCGCGTTGTGATCGCCGAGGATGTCACCACCACAGGCGGCTCGGCATTGAAGGCGGTTGAGGCCGTGAAATCTGCAGGCGGCGAGGTCGTGTGCGTGACGACCGTGGTCGACCGCCAGGAGGGCGCAAGCGAGGCCTTTCAGGCTGCCGGCGTGCGGTTCGTGCCGATCCTGACAGCGGCCGATTTCACGGGCTAATCGCACCCTTTTCGCGTGATTCCGTTCAGCATTTCTGGCTGCGGCAATGGAAATCCCCCCAGCGCATTCCTAAATTCCCTGCGGAGCACGCAGCAGGCAGCTTTGTTGCGAAGCAGAGCAAGCCTTGCCTTTTTCATTGAGAGTTATGGGGAGATGAAATGATTTCTTTTCTGCGCCGCAGTTTGTGCGCGGCCGTTGCAGTGGTCGTTGCCGGTTTGATGCTCGCACCGGCCAAGGTGTCGGCTGGCGAGAAGGTCGATATTTTTACGACAGCCTATCGAGCGGGGAATTTTAGCCAGTTTGTGGCGGCAGCCGGGCTGACCGGGGAAGACGAAGTGCTGAAGGGCGAGGGGCCTTTGACCGTGTTCGCGCCGAGCGATGCGGCGTTTGGCAAACTTCCTGCCGATGTTTTGTTCAAGCTTTTGCAGCCTGAAAACAAGGCGCTGTTGAAGCAGATTATTGGCTACCACATCGTGCGCGGCGACTATCCCGCAGAGCGTCTGCTCAAGGCGCGGGCGAAGGTGTTCACCATTCCCGGCGAGAGCGGTACTCTGGAAATCGACATCCGCGGCGAAACGATCAAGGCCGAGGATGCAACGGTAAAGGATGCCGATGTGGCCGCCAGCAATGGAACGATTCACGTCATCAACAAGGTGCTGATCCCGTTCAGCGTGGCGCGGATGTTGGAAAAGCTTTAGAGCCGCAAAGCTCCAGAGCTGCGCTGGCTATAAACGAAGTCGGGCGGCCCCTTCCTGGAGCCGCCCGATTGCTTTTTCAAGAGACTGATTCAC
>CAYGRH010000413.1:0-2693 GCA_964352165.1 uncultured Hyphomicrobiaceae bacterium
GCACATATGCCAAGCTCACCCCTTGGCAGAAAACGCAGGTCGCCCGCCATCCAGAGCGCCCGCACTGCCGCGAATACATCGATGCTCTGATCGAGGACTTCACCCCGCTCGCCGGCGACCGCTATTTTGCCAACGACGAAGCCATTGTCGGTGGACCTGGAACCTTCAGAGGCCGCAACGTCATCGTCATCGGCCACGAAAAAGGCTCGGACACCGAAGGCCGCATCAAGCACAACTTCGGCATGGCCATGCCCGAAGGCTATCGTAAGGCCGTGCGCCTGATGGAAATGGCAAATCGCTTCAAACTGCCCGTCATCACGTTGATCGACACCGCTGGTGCCTATCCCGGCATCGGGGCGGAAGAACGCGGACAGGCCGAAGCCATTGCGCGGTCGACCGACTGCTGCCTCGGCCTCAGCGTGCCGATCATCGCTGTCGTCATCGGTGAAGGCGGCTCAGGTGGCGCAGTGGCGATCGCAACGGCAAATCGCATCCTGATGCTGGAACACTCGATCTATTCGGTCATTTCGCCGGAAGGTGCGGCCTCTATCATTTGGCGCGACGCAGCCAAGAAAGAAGAAGCCGCCACCGCCATGAAGATCACCGCACAGGACTTGTCGGAACTCGGCGTCATCGACACCATCATTCCCGAACCCGTCGGCGGCGCGCACCGCGATAAGGCAAGCGTCATTAAGGCAACCGGCGAGGCCATCGCAAAGGCTATGGCCGAGTTCGATAAAAAAACGGCCGAGGAAATCCGCCGTCAACGCCAGGACAGGTTCCTGGAAATGGGCCGCAATCTCTGAAGCGCGTTCAACTCAATTGGACTCAATACTGCTTCTCAAGCAGCGGCCGACCCGCGCCCCGGCTCCGCGAAGTGCACTTTGCACCTTGGAGCCAGAGTTGCGTCAGACCTTCGCGTTATTCTCAAATGTTACAATGTGTTAGCAGTTGCCTCGGCCACATCCCCGCCCTCACGGTGCCGCAATCCACCATCACAACAAACTGACCAAGCAATTCGTCGCTATCGGCAATCGGGCCTTGCAAATCCGCACGCTTAACGGTTTGTTAACGCTAAGATTCGATGGTGAACGACGTGCGCCAGGGGCACTGCGTTATGAGTTTTATCATCTGGGGTGGGACGCCGCGTAATTCCGCGCGTCTGAAAACCTTCTATCATTTCCGCGCGATATTTATCGCGAGCGTCTGCGCTTGCCTTGTCGCGGCTTGCGGCTCTGCGCCAGAAATTCCGGCGGCCGAACAGCCCTTGAGCGAAGGCACATTGAAGCTCATTGCGCGAAAGGGCATGGAACCCAAGTCGCCAATCTTCATCCGCATCTTTAAGGAAGAATCCGAGCTCGAAGTCTGGAAGCAGCGCGACGATGGCCGGTTCTACCACTTCAAGACCTACCCGATCTGCAACTGGTCAGGCGACCTCGGCCCCAAAATCCGGCAAGGCGACAAGCAAGCCCCTGAAGGCTTTTATTCCGTCGCCAACTATCAGTTGAACCCGAACTCAAGTTTCCACGTCTCTTTCAACCTCGGTTACCCCAACGCCTACGACAAGGCGCATAATCGTACCGGCGACTTCCTAATGGTCCATGGCAAATGCCGGTCGGCGGGCTGCTACGCCATGACCGACGCGATCATGGAGGAGATTTACGCTTTGGCCCGCGAGTCATTGCGCGGCGGCCAGGAACGGTTCGATGTCCACGCCTATCCCTTCCGCATGACGAACGCGAATATGGAGCGCCACCGCAAACACCGCTGGTATGCGTTCTGGCGCACGCTCAAGGAAGGCTACGACCATTTCGAAGCCCATCGCCTGCCGCCCGGCGTCCAGGTCTGTGAGCGCCGCTATATCGTGAACGTCGATGTGTCCCCTGGCATGAGGGTCGAACCCGACCAGGCCTGCCCGCGCTTCCAGCGTCCGATGATCGAACCGTTTATTCCCCGGCCGTCCGAAGAACAGATCGCAATGGAACGCATCCAGGTGAAGGGCCCGAAAATGCGAACGATCTCTGTCGCCGAGACAACCGCCGGGCAAACCAGCCAAATGTCGCTCCTGCGTCCCTATCAGCCTGTCGGGTATGGTCTGGGCGGCCCCACGCCCGTTGACACGCCGAAGAAGCGGTCCACACAAACGAGCCTGACCGAAAGCCTGCTGAGCTACACGAACTAGCTCGCGGCCGTTACGGGCATACCACAGAAAACAGCTCCGCTTGACGCCGCCCGCGACCGGATTTCGTCGCATTCGCTTTGCACTGTGTGCCGACCAAACTCAGCGATTCGACTGCGAGCCGGAGCGACATGGCAGACCCCAAAGCTGCAAGCCTCAACCCTGAAAACAAAGCTCCGCGAAAACGTCCGCGCCGCGCAGGAACGGCTTTTCTGCTCATTGCAGCCCTGCTGGCCGTCCTCGGCGCGGCATTCCTCAACCAACACTGGGCGGATCTTGAGGCAGACCTCGACCGACAGACGCTGAGGTTCGAACGCTTCTGGCGGCTCGCGGCCACGAAAACCGGCATCACCCTGCCCGGTACGCCTGACTTGGCCCGCCTCGATGAACGCCTTGCGGCAGCCGGCCAGAAGGTCGGCGATCCGATATTCATGCGCATCTTCAAGCGCGAATTCGAACTGGAATTATGGATGCGTCGCAACGGGCGCTTCCATCATTTCGCGACCTATCCCAT
>CAYGRH010000414.1:0-2674 GCA_964352165.1 uncultured Hyphomicrobiaceae bacterium
AGGAGGGAGACGATGACCGACAGGAATGAGCGCCGTCCGGGCAGCGCAGACAAGACCGTCCGGGATATCCGCAGAGCAACACGCCGCAAATTCTCTGCCGAGGAGAAGATCCGCATCGTGCTCGAAGGCCTGCGCGGCGAGGAGACAGTCGCCGAGTTGTGCCGAAAGGAAGGCATCAACCAGAACCTCTACTATCGCTGGTCGAAGGACTTTCTGGAGGCAGGCAAAAAGCGGCTCGCCGGCGATGCTGTCCGGGAGGCGACCTCGGACGAAGTCAAGGATCTCAGAACCGAAGCCCGACAGCTCAAGGAAGCGTTAGCCGAAGCCACGCTGGAGAACCGCTTGCTCAAAAAAAGCGAGCGCGCGGATGGGGAGGACATCGAATGAGATATCCCGCGTCCGAGAAGCTGGAGATCATTCGTCTGGTCGAGCAGTCTGCACTGCCAGTGCGGCGTACGCTCGAACAGATCGGCATCCCGAAGTCGACCTTCTACGCCTGGTACGATCGCTTCCAGACCGGCGGCCTGGAGGCTTTGGAAGACCATCGGCCAAGGCCGCGTCGTGTCTGGAACCGCATTCCCGATGACGTGCGCGAGAAAATCCTCGAACTCGTGCTGGATGAGCCGGAAATGAGCCCGCGTGAAGTGGCTGTCGCCTTCACCGATAAGGAACGCTCGTTCGTATCGGAAGCGAGCGTGTATCGGCTTCTCAAGGGACATGGCCTGATCACCAGTCCGGCATTCATCGTCATGAAAGCAGCTGACAAGTTCCAGAACCCGACAACCGCAGTCAATCAGCTTTGGCAGACCGACTTCACGTATCTGAAGGTGGTGCGTTGGGGCTGGTTCTTCCTGTCAACGGTGCTCGATGACTTCTCGCGCTACATCGTGGCATGGAAACTGTGCACCAGCATGGCCGCGTCCGATGTCACCGACACACTGGAGTTGGCGCTGCAGGCCTCAGGCCTCGACGACGTCACCGTCAAACACCGTCCACGGCTGCTGTCAGACAATGGCCCATCCTACATCGCGAGCGATCTGTCAGACTGGCTCGGCGAGCACGACATGAAACACACGCGCGGCAAGCCGTATCATCCGATGACGCAGGGCAAGATCGAGCGCTGGCATCTCTCGTTGAAGAGCCGGATACTCCTTGAAAACTACTATCTGCCCGGCGATCTGGAGCGTGCAGTTGCAGACTTCGTCGATCACTACAATCATCGCCGATACCACGAAAGCCTCGACAACCTCACGCCGGCTGACGTCTACTTCGGGCGCGGCCAAACCATTCTGGACATGCGAAAGGAGATCAAACGACGGACCATTGAACAGCGTCGCCGAAACCACTTCAAAGCGGCAGCATGAAAACCAACCAGATGAGCCGGATCCTCTCTTAGGTCACAAGCTCAACTGTCCAGAAAAACCTGACGACGGACAGTGCCAGCTTGCTTGTGTTGCTTGCCCCAGCCGTGCATGCCGCCTGCTCCAACCCCACGGGCGATGAAGGCAAAATCATTTACAATGCCGACTACAAAATACCGCAATATTGCAATGGGACGGATTGGATTGCGTGGGGGAGTGACTTCAGTGGCGCTATTACCAATGACCAATCTGACTCGGGTTATGTCCGCATTGGCAATATGCAAATTGCTTGGGGGACTAGTTCAGCTATCACTCACAATTCCGCTAGCGGAGCTGTCTACTACGGCATTGGGGGTGGAAACACGTCATTTCCTGCGGCATTTAAAACCGGTACAGTTCCGTCCGTCTCCATAACACCACTTTATAACTCAGACGGAGTTTTTGGTTGTCCCCCCACCACAGTGACCAACACACTATTCTCTGTGATATGCTGGGCGTCTTCAACAGGTACTACGGGGACTCTTCGTTATACCGCTATTGGCGTTTGGCAATAAAGCCTCACAAAACCACCCTCCTTATGCTCACCGTAGCTGTTGAAAGTCCCTCAAACCCGCCACAATCCCCCACGCTCTTGCCCGTTGCGTAACGTGAACGGGAGAGCGCCATGCGTTGGGGTGCAGCTGTGGTGATGGTGTTGGGTTTGGCTTTCAGCCCCGCCGCGTTGGCTTGCGCGACACCTCAACCCTCCTTCGAGCAAAACCGCCTTAAGCGGCCCCTGAGTGGCCCGAACATTCGCTTGCATGCAGGCTTTGGCATGCGCATGGATTTAGCTGTCGGCAAGCGCCTCATGCACAACGGGTTGGATTGGATTGCGGCAACCGGCACGCCGGTCATGGCCGTCGCTGCGGGGCGCGTCGTGGTGGCAGGCTATCACCACCAAATCGGCAACACCGTCGCCATCGACCATGGCAACGGCTGGGAGACCCGCTATCAGCACCTTGCCAACCTCATCGTGCGCCCCGGCGCCTGCGTGCAGCGTGGCCAGGTGATTGGCAGCATCGGTAACACCGGCCAGCGCTTTCACAGCAAGGTGCCCGTCACCTCCAAGGGAAAAGAAAGCGTCGTGCACATCGAAGTGCTCCACCACGGCCAGCATCGCAACCCGCTAAACCTGTCTCGACCCAGATAAGTGCCAGAGGCGCGAACAGCCTTATTCGGTGTATTCGGCTGCAACCCTCCGTAAAGGGCTGGTTGCGCGCGCGCCTCTAGCGCGCCCGTTTCACACCACCATCGCGGCTCTTTTGTGCCGCTGG
>CAYGRH010000415.1:0-2627 GCA_964352165.1 uncultured Hyphomicrobiaceae bacterium
TGCGTCAAAATGACCATCGCAATGCAACTAAAGCCATGTTGCGCTGCACAACGCCCCGAACTATATTGCTATACATCGAAGGCGGAGCGGTCAGGCGAACGAACTGATCAGTGGATTGCCGACGATATCCACTGTTCCGCAACGAAGCCCAATTTTATCGCACCTCAGGAGACAGACCATGAACGATCAATTTACCCGCCAGGCCCAGGACATGTTCGCTGCAGCTAAAGACGCTCGCATCCCTGAAAACTTCCAGGTCATGGCTGAAGAAGGCGTCGCCAAGTCGCGCGAAGCCTACCAGAAGCTGAACGAAGTCACTCAGGACAGCGCCAAGGCTTCCGAAGAAATCATGCTGGCAGCCCAGGCAGGCGCCAAGGCAATCGGCGAGAAGATCGTACACAACACCGCCGTGAACACCGAAGCTGCATTCGATGCCGCACAGGCCATCGCTCGCGCTAAGACGCTGCCAGAAGCTGCCCGCCTCCAGGCCAACTTCTTCCAGCAGCAGTTCGCTATCGCTGGTGCACAGACGAAAGAACTCTTCGAACTGTCCACGAAAGTTGCCAAGCAGACGTTTGAAACGCTGAACACGGCAACGACGAAGAACTTCGAGCAGTTTAAAAACCAGTAATCTCGTCGAACCGACGGGTTACACTGGCACTACCGGAATACGCGGCGCGTCCCCTTGGGGCGCGCCGTTTTTCGTATCAGACATGCGTCAGCGTCTCGTCGCCCGCGCAAACAGAATCGTCAAAAAAATCCGCCCCTGACGAATTATCAACTTGCGAGCCATCATGCCCGCGTTACGATGATCGCATGCTGAGCCAGGGCCACCACGTTCAAGTTCGCGACGCCGAAGTAACTGACGCTTCGGACCTGAGCGACTTGTTTGCCACCTGCTGGCGCGACACCTACCGCGGAATCATTCCCCCGGTTCACCTGGACACCATGATCCGCCGCCGAAATCAGACCTGGTGGCACCGCGCACTTCGCTCTCATGATTCCATTCTGGCACTTGAGGTCTGCGGCGTGCTTGCCGGTTATGCGACCTTCGGACTGTCCCGCGCCGCCGGCCCCTATAAGGGCGAGATCTACGAGATCTACATTGAGCCTGCCCATCAGGGTTTGGGCTTCGGCGAATTTCTGTTCGAGGCCTGCCGCGCCCGTCTTGACGAGCGCCAGCTCCCCGGTCTCATCGTTTGGGCGTTGAGCGCCAATTCACAGGCAACCGACTTTTACTGGCGCCGCGGCGGCCGTCCTCTGACGCGATCCCACGACCGTATCGGCGGAGTGCGCTTGGAAAAACTTGGTTTCACCTGGGACTAGCCAGCGGCTTCAGCTTGGCCTGCAGGACTGCGGGATTACCCGCATCAAGCAGGCCCAAGCCCCTCTCGCAGCATACAATTTATCGACCGATATCGCCTTATTGGGACGGCTGACACTCATTTGCGCCACCGATCAGACACCTCCCCAGGCATGACAACCATCAAACCAATAGGTCATTGAGCAAAGCCGCCGAACCGTGCAGCTCTATGGGCCAAAGATAAAACGCGAAACCAGGAGAACCAAGTCCATGCGCATCGATGCCATCCCCATCGGCAAGAACCCTCCCGAAGACATCAATGTCATCATCGAGGTGTCCGTTGGTGGTGAACCCATCAAGTACGAGATGGATAAGGAAGCCGGCACTCTGTTTGTCGACCGCTTCCTTTACACTCCGATGCGCTATCCGGGAAATTACGGCTTCGTCCCCCACACTTTGTCGGCCGACGGCGACCCCATCGACGTGCTGGTGTGCAACACGCGGCCGCTGTTCCCGGGCTCGGTCATCAACTGCCGGCCCGTCGGCGTCCTGATCATGGAAGACGACGGCGGCGGTGACGAAAAGCTCCTGGCCGTCCCCAGCTCAAAACTGACCCAGCGCTACGACAAGATCATCAACTACTCCGACATGCCGGAAATCACGCTTGACCAGATCAAGCACTTCTTCGCCCACTACAAGGATCTGGAGCCCGGCAAGTGGGTCAAGATCGATCATTGGGGCGATGCCGCAGAAGCGCGCGAAAAGATCGTTGAATCGAGCGAGCGGCAAAAGTCGCTGAAAGCCTGATTGTCTCCCATCCGGCCCGCCATCCGTCAGATATCGCAGGCCGGATGGCCAATCAGCTAGAAGACCGGACCAGCCGGCATCCAGCTTGGCTGTTGACGGTCAACCTTTTGCGCCTTCCGCTTCCCCCCACAGCTCACCCGCGCTATAGCGGGCACGCGATCACAATGGACGATCGGGAATGCAGGGAAGGCGACGTAAAAAATGTCCGACTTGAAAATTGCTGTGATGGGCGCGGAAGGCCGCATGGGTCGCGAATTGATCCGCGCGATTCACGCCGCTCAGGGCTGCCGCGTTGCTGGCGCCATCGAACGCACCGGATCCGAAGCGATCGGTACTGACGTCGGCACCCTCGCAGGCCTGCCGGCCTTGGGCGTGGAAGTCACCGAAGACGCACTTGAGTTGTGCACACGCGTCGATGCCATCGTCGATTTTACCTCCCCAGCCGCAACCGTTGAATTCGCGGGCCTTGCTGCCAACGCCCGCATCGTCCACGTCATCGGCACCACGGGCTTCAGCC
>CAYGRH010000416.1:0-2612 GCA_964352165.1 uncultured Hyphomicrobiaceae bacterium
GAACTTGTGACCCCTACGATGTCAACGTAGTGCTCTACCGCTGAGCTAACCGCCCTTCAAGCGCCAGCCTCGGCGCGTAGAAGACGCTTCGTATATCCAGATTGAGCCTGGGTGGCAAGCGGGCTTAGCCCTTTTCCTGAAGTCTCAGCGGCGCTGGCCAGATATCGTCCTAGTGCCCATATTTTTCAAGCCGAGGAATGGAACACTCAGCTTTCGAGCAAACGTTCGACTTCGTTCACCAAGTCCTTGAGATGGAAGGGCTTGGATAGGACGCGCGCATCCTTGGGGGCGTCCACGTCGTTATTCAGCGTAACGGCTGCGAAACCGGTGATGAACATGATCTTGAGGTCAGGGTCGAGTTCGCTTGCGCGCCTTGCCAGTTCTATGCCGTCCATGCGCGGCATGACAATATCGGTCAAGAGCAGCGTGAACGGTTCCTCCTTAAGCCGCTCATAGGCTTCGGCTCCGTTTTCAAAGGCAATCACATCATGGCCGGCACGCTCCAAGGCGCGCTTGAGAAAGCCGCGCATCGAATCGTCGTCTTCGGCTAGCAGAATGCGCGTCATTGGAAGTTGCGAAACTTTTGCTGTCATGGTGCCCGTATCATGTTCGCGATGTTGTAGCGCGTTACATGCAAACTTGGCGTGAGTTTGGTAAAGGTATGGTTGAGGCGGCGATCGATTTGGAGCTTTTGACCACACAGGGCCAAAGCATTTTTTTCATCAAACCTCGCCGATCCACGGTCAATCCACGATTTACGGACCATCCGCTCATGGACAATCCTCAAGTGCATGGGCACAGTAGCGCGTGATTGCCGCCTGTGAAGAACTTTGATTATCACCCCTAACGACGGATGCACCAAAGAATGCCCGCCGCAGAACTTGCTGCGATAAGTGCGGAACTTGATCCGCCCTACACGGTTCATCCGCCGGAAGCACCACTGACTCCGTTCGTGTTCTGCTCGGGTCATTCCGGACGCGTGTATCCAAAGCCGTTCCTTGACGCCTCTCGGCTTGATCCACACAGCCTGCGCAAATCCGAAGACTGCTTTGTCGACGATCTCGTCGCGCCGGCTGCCAGCCGGGGCGCACCGCTGATCGCTGCGCGTTTTCCCCGCGCCTATCTCGATGTGAACCGCGAGCCCTATGAGCTTGATCCGCGGTTATTCCACGAGCTGCTTCCGGAATACGCCAATGCTCACTCGACGCGGGTTATCGGCGGGCTTGGAACGATTGCCAGGATCGTTGCTGACGGCGAAGAGATCTATCGTGTGCCACCTACGCTTGCCGCAGCGCTTGCCAGGATTGATCATCTCTACAAGCCATTTCACGCAGCTCTCGGCGATCTGATCGCCGACGCGGTGGCGATGTTTGGCTTTGCAATCCTGATCGATTGCCACTCGATGCCGTCCATCTCTATGTCCCCTTCGTCGGGAACCAGGCCTGATATCGTGCTCGGCGACCGCTTCGGGGCGTCATGCGATGGCAGACTTACGGCCTTTATCAAAACAGCGCTGGAGCGGCGGGGTTACCAGGTTCAGGTCAACCGGCCTTACGCGGGCGGATTCATTACCGAGCACTATGGGCGGCCCGAAAATGGCGTCATGGCGGTGCAGCTTGAAATCAACCGCGGCCTTTATGTCGACGAGGCCAGCCTAATGCCGACACGTGGCTTTGCAGCTCTCGTGGCCGATCTGGAGCACTTGGCTGAGCGGTTGTTTTGCGAATTTCCCGCTCTCTTGGGGCAGCGCGCGGCCGCTGAATAAGCCCCGTTGGCCAGGGCCTGCCGGATAGATGCTCAAATTTGAGTCAGAATCGATTGCCTTTTCGCGGGCAGCTTTCCCCGAAGCTCACTCCCACTTGTCGGGGTTCCTTCCAGACTTTTGGCGATCAACCAAAAAAAAAGCCGCCCAATTGGGCGGCTTAAAGTCTAGGGAGGAAACGCCCAAGGAGGGCACAGCAGCCGGAGGGTCAAAGACAGCTCCGACGCCGATGGATTAAAGATATGCTGCAGCGCAAAAAGATCAAGAGGGTGAGACGTGCCAGATCGCCGCGCGATATAGAGCTATGTCTGGCAGGGCGGGCAAAACGACTTCCTGCGTGCTCTTCAAGCGATTTTGCTTCGTTTGCTCATGCGGAGCGAGTGGCCATGACCTGAATTTCAAAGCCTGATTGTGCGTTGAACCGGGAAAAACTTGCTGGCAACGCCGGGTACAGCCCCTGCCAGGACACGCCCAACCAATTGAAAAGGCAAAAAAAATGGCCGCACGAGGCGGCCGTTAGTCTAGGGAGGAAACGCCCAAGGAGGGCAACGACAGACAAACAAGTTCATCAATGTCGCAATGCACAATGTAAATTGCGCCGCACCAATTACAATTGCAAAAAATGCAATGCTGCCGCCCAGCGCGCGAACGGCTGGATTATGGTTTGTCAACTCTGAAAGTAGATTTCTGTTCCGAATAGATCGCGCATTTCCAATGCTTCGGTCCTAATGCCCTGCGAAGACCGACTCACAAAGCTGATTTGCCTGTTGTTGTATGGCGCCCGACCGGGCCCACCATGCGAACCCAGACTGAAACGTCCGGAGCGTTGGACACGGTCGTGGGTTTTTTT
>CAYGRH010000417.1:0-2609 GCA_964352165.1 uncultured Hyphomicrobiaceae bacterium
CCAGGCATTCCGCCAATCATCGTGCAGACGGCACACGGCTCGGTCGACACCGCAATCAACGCGATGCGTGCCGGTGCGGTCGACTTCGTGATCAAGCCGGCAAGCCCGGAGCGCCTCGAAGTCTCCATCAAGAGCGCGCTGAAGATCGAAGCGCTGGCCGGTGAAATCACCCGTATCAAAAAAAGCCAGCAAGGCACGCTGACGTTCTCTGATCTCGTCATGCGCGGCGAAGCCATGAACCGCGTGATCTCGCTCGGCAAACGGGCTGCGGCCTCCAACATTCCGGTGCTCATCGAAGGCGAATCCGGTGTCGGCAAAGAGCTGATCGCGCGCGCCATCCAGGGCGAATCCGAGCGTGCAGGCGGTCCGTTCATCACCGTCAACTGCGGTGCCATCCCTGAAAATCTCGTCGAGAGCATTCTGTTCGGCCACGAAAAGGGTGCATTCACAGGCGCAGTCGACAAGCGTATCGGCAAATTCCAGGAAGCCGACGGCGGCACGCTGTTCCTTGATGAAGTCGGCGAACTTCCGCTCGAAGCCCAGGTCAAATTGCTGCGTGCGCTGCAGGAAGGCGAAGTCGATCCGGTCGGCTCGAAGAAGCCCGTCAAAGTCAACTTCCGGCTGATCTCGGCGACCAACCGCGACATGATCCAGCTCGTGAAGGAAGGCAAGTTCCGCGAGGATCTCTACTACCGGCTCAATGTGTTCCCTGTCTGGGTACCGCCGTTGAAGGAGCGCCTTGAAGACGTACCGGAACTCGCAATGCACTTCGTTGCAAGGTTTGCGGCTGAAGAAGGCAAGCGCGTCAATGCCATCACCGATGATGCCATGCGACTTTTGCAGACCTATGCGTGGCCCGGCAACGTCCGCCAGCTCGAAAACGCAATGTTCCGCGCCGTCGTTCTTTGCGACCGCTCCGAATTGACGGTTGCCGAGTTCCCGCAGATTGCAGCCCACGTCGAAGGCTTCAAGGCTGAAGTCCCAGCCGCTCCCGCCCCAACCATCAAGGATGGTGCGTTCGAAGGCCCGGCTCTGCTTGGCGCTGAAAACCGCGTTCCACACACGGTTGAGATGAAGCCCGGTGCGCTCGGCATTCCGGCTGTCACGGCACAAGGCGACATCCGCTCGCTCGAAGAAATGGAAGCCGACATGATCCGGCTGGCGCTTGGGCGTTACCGCGGTCACATGACGGAAGTCGCCAAGCGTCTGAAAATCGGTCGCTCGACGCTGTATCGCAAGATGCAGGAATACGGCCTGGAGCCGCGCGCGAGCTAAGCCGCATTCATGGACAAATGCGAATTCGAAATGGCCGGCCGCGTACATCGCGACCGGCTTTTTTATTTTGTCTTGGGTTGCATCGACGATCGAAGTTGAACGCAACTCACGGCAATTTTCCCAGTCCGGCCAAAAACGATTGCAATTCGGCCACACTTCACAGGTGGCGTGCACGCGCAGGTGCACCGCCTGGGCCGGCCGTCTGGCATACGGGCCCGGGTGTGACTACGTTCCTGCAAACGTCGAACTGGGAGGTTCCTCACCTATGCGCGTCTATAATGCCAAGCCCCAGCAGCAGGTGGCTCTAGCTGCCGTTTTGATTGCAGGCCTTTTTGCAGCGCCGTTTTCAGCGGGAAGCGCGCTGGCCCAGGAAGTGGCTGCCCAAGACGGCGCACCTGCCGCAATCGAAATCACACAAAAGGGCGTGCAAAAGGCCAAGACCGCTGGGTCATTGGTGTCTGACGGGCCGGTTGTCGCTTATGAGAACCCTGCGGATTCTCCGCTGACAGCCGCAGCCGCTACCGACAGTGCCGTTATTCCAGAGCCTTCCGCTGCGGACCCTGCAGCGGGTTCATCCAGCACGACGGCAATGAACGAAACGCCGCGTCAGGTGCCCAATGCCGATACGGCGGCCGCGCCTTCTCCCGAGCAGGCAGCCGCCCCCCAGACGTCAGTCAATCCCATCATTGCGGGCGTTCGCACGCTTCTTGAGGCAGATGACAAGAAACTCGATCGGTTGGAAACGCGCGACCGCGAAGCGTTGAAGGCCTTTTACGCAGAGCGCCAAGGCGAGCCGGTATGGGTTACGGCAAATGGTTGGAATGCGCGCGCCTTGGCCGTCAAAGCGGAAATGGAAAATGCTGCGGATTGGGGCCTTGATCCGTCTGCCTTCAAATTTCCCGCTCTGGCAGCTCACACGGCACCCGACGAACTGAGCGCGAGCGAGCTTTCATTTGCGAAGACCGTACTGCTTTATGCTCGCCACGCGCGCGGGGGTCGGATAGCCGATCCTTCTAAGGATCTCAGTTCCTATCTCGACCGCAAACCGCAGTTGAAATCGGCGAAGGAAGTGCTCGAACGCATCGCCGTGGCGAGCAATCCTGATGCCTACCTGCGCGGCCTCAACCCCTCGCATCCGCAATTCAGCAAATTGCGCGAACAGCTCCTTGGCTTGCGCAAGGGCGTAGCGGAGCGGGAAAAAGTCGTCGAAATCCCTGCTGACGGCCCGTATCTGCGCCCCGGAAGCAGCCACCCGCATGTCGCGCTTATCCGTGAACGGCTTGGCGTTGCCGTGCCTGAAATCGAGGGCAAGGACAATCCGGCCGAGTTCTATG
>CAYGRH010000418.1:0-2605 GCA_964352165.1 uncultured Hyphomicrobiaceae bacterium
TGATGATGACGCCGACGCGCTTTCCGGCAAAGACGTCCTTGTTGTTGATGATGGTTGCGAGTGGTACTGCACAGCTCGGCTCAATCACGATCTTCATGCGCTGCCAAGTGAGCTTCATGGCGGCGATAATTTCTTCTTCGGTCGCGGTAAATATGTCGGTGACGTGGTTCGAGACGAAGTGCCAGGTCAGTTCCTTGAGAGGAACCTTGAGGCCGTCCGCAATCGTCTGGGGCGCATCGTCCGCAATGATGTGACCGGCCTTGAAAGACCGGCAGGCGTCGTCGGCGTTTTTCGGTTCGGCGGCGAAAACGGCCACTTTCGGTGCGATGGACGAGATCGTCAGGCATGTGCCGGAGATCATTCCGCCACCTCCAATCGGAGCGATGACCGCATCGAGATCGGGCACCTGCTCAAGCAGTTCGCGCGAACAGGTGGCCTGGCCCGCAATCACTCTTGGATCGTTGTAGGGATGGACGAATTCAGCACCGGTTTCTGCGACGACCTTGGCGAAGGTTTCCTCACGAGAAGATGTCGACGGCTCGCATTCGACGATCCTGCCGCCGTAGCTTATGACGGCGTCCTTCTTCACCTGCGGGGCGGTGCGCGGCATGACGACCGTGCAGGGGATACCGCGGGCTGCTGCCGCGTATGACAGCGAAGATGCGTGATTTCCCGAGGAATGGGTTGCGACTCCGTTCCTGGCATCGGCATCGCTCAACCCGAAGACGGCATTGGAGGCGCCCCGCGCCTTAAAGGCACCGGCCTTTTGCAGGTTCTCGCACTTGAAGAATAATTGCGCGCCCGTCAGACCGTTCAGATAGCTCGATGTCAGAACCGGCGTGCGGTGGATATAAGGCTTGATACGCTCGTGGGCGGCAATGACGTCGTCGAAGGTCGGGATCTGCATCCTGGTACTCACGCTCCTTGGCTTGTCATTTGGCGGATGTCACGCGGCCTGGCGCTGCTGCTCTGAAACGGTCTGGCGGTAATACTGCTGAGCAGCAGCCACACCTGAACCCAACTCCACGGGGTAGTTCAGATCCTTCATCGCCATTTCCATCGTGGCGATGCCCGAGAGCGCCATGACGTCGGTGAGGGCACCGAGGTGTCCGATGCGGAAGGCCTTTCCGGACATCTGGCCCAGGCCTACGCCAAACGACACGCGGTAGCTGTCATACGCATGTGTGACCAGCGCGTTCGAATTGAACCCTTCCGGCACGAAGATCGCGCTGACGGTGTCGGAATATAGATCCGGCGTTCTTGCGCAGAGCTTCAAGCCCCAAGCGGCAACCGCGCGCCTGATACCCTCCGCAATGCGGTGGTGGCGGGCAAACACATTGTCGAGACCTTCCCCCAGCAACATATCGAGACTTACGCTCAGCCCCGCCATCAACTGAAGCGGGGGCGTGTACGGGAAACCGCCATTGGCGTTGGCGCCTTCCATGTCTCTCATGTCAAAGAAGCAGCGCGGACACTGAGCGGTTTCGCTGGCCTTGAGCGCCTTCTGGCTGACGCCGAGAATTGCCATACCGGTTCCCAGCATGAAACCTTTCTGCGAGCCGGTAACGGCTACGTCGACGCCCCACTCGTCCATGCGGAAATCCATGCAGGCGAGCGAACTCACGCAATCGACAAACAGCATGGCGGGATGAGCTGCAACATCCATCGCGCGGCGGACAGCAGCGATGTCGCTGACCACGCCGGTTGCGGTTTCGTTGTGCGTGACGAGGACCGCCTTTATTTCATGATCCTTGTCGGCAGCCAGACGCTCGCCGTAAAGCTGCGCGGGTGCACCACCGCCCCATTCGGATTCTATGATTTCAACGTCCAACTTGTGGCGCTGGCACAGATCGATCCAGCGGTGTGAGAACATACCGAAGCGCGCCACCAGAACCCTGTCGCCCGGCGACAGCGTGTTGGTGACAGCCGCTTCCCAGCCGCCCGTGCCGCTTGCAGGGAACGTGATCACCTTGCCGGTCGTGGTCTTGAAGACTTTCTTCAAATCCTCAAGCATCGGTCCCATCAGTTTTGCAAAGCCTGGGGCGCGATGGTCCATCGTAGGAATATCCATTGCGCGGCGAAGCTTGTCGGGAATGTTGGTCGGGCCGGGAATGAAGACTGGGTTCTGGCCAAACATGGCGCGTTCTCCTTGGGCGTTGATGTGCTGACCATAATCGGACCGAGAGCCACCCGCAATTTTTTCGGAAACATTTACTGCATTGCGGAATAATGTGCTATAGTATTGATCTTTAGATGTAATTTGTTTTCTGAAAGCGGCCAGACCGCTGGCAGTGGAATGTTTTTTTATTTCAGAATGCTGCCGATCTTGAGGTGAGAACGAAGGGAGCGCGCGTGGCGCAGGAAATCGAATACAAGAAGACGCGCGGCCGGCCACGCACGGCCGACCGGGACAAACTTGGCTCAAGCGTTCAGTCGCTCGACAGGGCCTTCGCGCTGCTCAAGCAGCTTGCCGTCGACGATGAGGCCACGCTGACGGATCTTGCCCTGCAGACTGGAATGGCACCTTCCACCGCGCACCGGCTGCTATCGACGATGGAGCGGCACGGCATCGTGGCGTTCGATGGGGCGAGCCAGCACTGGATGG
>CAYGRH010000419.1:0-2581 GCA_964352165.1 uncultured Hyphomicrobiaceae bacterium
CACTAAGTACTTCTTCTGGACGAGCCAGCACTCGCTGTTATCGACCGTTGAGGTTCTGCTCCTCGATCAGCAGTGGTTTCTCGGGCTGACGGTACTGATTTTTTCGATCGTGTTTCCGATTATCAAGTTGTTGTACCTGCTCTCGGTCTCCACATTGCCGGCTGAGGAAATCCGGCGCCAGCGGACCCGGCTCAGGGCACTGGAGTGGCTGGGCAAATGGTCGATGCATGACGTGCTGGTCCTTGCCTTGATGATTTTCTTCATCAAGAGCCAGGGGGTCTATGACGCGACCAGCCTCAACGGCGTCTACTTCTTTACCGCGTCCATCGTGCTGATGATCCTGGCTTATGCGTGGTTGCCGCAGGCAGCCGAACTAACGCCGACTGGGGCAGCGGGCGAAGCTGCCGACCATACCCAGCCGGCGATCGCGGCTCCCGCCAGTCCGTTTCGCAATTTCGTTTTGAGCTTTCTCATCATCCTGGCGACCGTATTTTTCGCGCTGGGCGTCATTTTACCGGTCATCAAATTCACAACGATTTACGTGTGGACCAACGAGCACTCCATCGCGACGATCATCTATGCGCTTTACACCGACGGCGAGCTCTTTTTGTGCGCGATCCTGTTTGCCTTCTCGTTCGCGTTTCCGTTTTTGAAGCTGTTTTATCTTTTGACGCTCGTGACCTCCCCCGATCTCAATCCTGAGTTCCGTCGGCGGTCCGTCAAGACAATGGAGTGGCTGGGGCGGTATTCGATGACCGACGTGATGGTGCTTGCCCTGCTGATCTTCTACGTCAACTCCAGCGGGTACACCGAGGCCGTCGTGCAGCCGGGCGTCTATTTCTTTGCCGCAAGCGCGCTGATGACGATGCTTGCCTATGGCTGGGCCAATGGAACCGCACCCAAGCGGGGGATCGCGCAGCAGCCAGTGGCGTCGACTGGCAAATAAAAAAGCGGGCCGTTTGCTGGCCCGCTTTCGTGTTCGATAACGTTGAACCGCGCCGTAGCTGCGTGAATAGAATGCTCAATCAGCGCGAATAGAATTCGACGACCAGGTTGGGTTCCATGTGAACCGGGTAAGGAACGTCCGACAGCGCTGGGATGCGGACATACTTGGCGGTCATTTTACCGTGGTCGACATCGAGGTAGTCGGGCACATCGCGCTCAGGGCTCTGGTTTGCTTCGAGCACGAGCGGGAGCTGGCGAGATTTTTCGCGGACCTCAATGACGTCATCGATACGCACGCGGTAGCTCGGGATCGTCACGCGACGTCCGTTGACAGTGACGTGGCCGTGGCTGACGAACTGGCGCGCGGCAAAGACCGTTGGGACGAATTTTGCGCGATAGACGACTGCGTCCAAGCGGCGCTCAAGCAGGCCGATGATGTGTTCGGATGTCGAACCCTTCAGGCGGGCTGCTTCCTTGTAGATGCGCAGGAATTGGCGCTCGGTGATGTTGCCGTAGTAGCCTTTGAGCTTCTGCTTTGCGCGGAGCTGCAGGCCGAAGTCGGACATCTTACCTGCGCGGCGGTCGCCGTGCTGGCCGGGGCGGGATTCCCGCTTATTTACCGGGGACTTCGGACGGCCCCAGATGTTCTCGCCCATGCGGCGATCGAGTTTATGCTTGGCGCGGACGCGCTTAGTCATGTTCAGCACTCCAATAGTGAGTTCGGTTCCAGATTGGAGCGCCCCCTCCTCTGTTCACCCTGTAGAAAACTGGGGGAACCGACAGACAGCCAGAATGATCGGCATTTTCATGCCTCAACCGGCTTCACGGGTGCGCAAAACAATGCGGGCCCCGGAAGGGACCCGCAAAGATGTCGGTTGGATAGGCCTATCCTGATTGCCCGTCAAGCCCCATCAGGCTTATGAGTCTTGCTACTCGTGACCCAATTCACGGGTTTGGGCCGCCTGCCGGATCAGGTCCAGGTCAAGGGTCGCCTACGATTTGTTACTTCTTAACCGTTTCGGCCGGTGCATCGGTCGGCGGTGGCGCATTTGAGGCCAACTGCGGTCCGGCTTTGACGTATTCTGCGATGACTTCGGCCACCTTCTTTTTCTGCTCTTCCGAACAGGTCTTCGCAGTCGGTGCCTTGCCTTCCTCGACGACGACTTCCTTGCCGCCTTCGTTGGCGACCAGGCGGATCTTACCGGTCAGCAGCATCACCGTCGTCAGGTGGAGCTGTGAAATGTAGACCATCTGCTGGTCGGACCACTTCTTGCGCTCCTGCTCGCGCATCATCAGCGAACGGTAGTTCTGGACCTGGGCTTCGGTGAGATCGCAGATCTGCGCGTGTGCCGATACACGGCCAACACGGATCACTTCGCGGGCGATGTCCACTGGAACGACGACCGCGTCCTTGTTCTTCTTATCGATTACGATGGTTTTGCCGTTAGGAGGCGTGAACTGCTGGGGTACGAGTGACCACGCATAGTTCATGAACGTCTTGACCGATTTTTCGCTCAGTTCCTGAGCTTGGGCCGGTAGGGCGAATGTCAGCGCGAGCGCTACTCCGCAGACCCAGCCTATCCCCGCTTTCGTCATCTCAGCTATCTCCCGTAAGCCCCGAGGCTCATTTGCCACT
>CAYGRH010000420.1:0-2575 GCA_964352165.1 uncultured Hyphomicrobiaceae bacterium
CTTCCACGTCGGCGTGATCCCCGGCCCGACTGGAAAGCCCGAGGAAGTAGAGCAGGCAGCAATAATCGATCTGCGCTCCGGTTCGGTCATTGCGGTCCAGCCCGATCGGCAGGGAACAAAGAAAGCGACCTGGAATTGGCAGGATGACGGCAAGGTCCAGGTTGCAGCCGTCGATGGCGTGACTGACGAATTCGCCCTTCGCAATATTGCTCCTGTCGCGCCTGTCGCAACGCGCAGCAAGCGCCGCCGCCGCAACAACGAATACGGCGCGCCCGAATGGGCCCCTTGGGCCAACGAGCCGTGGGCTGGCAACCAGTACAAGCCGAGGCGTAAGGCCAAGCGCCGCAAGAGGAAGCAGAAGTCCTTCTTCGATCTGCTGTTCAACAACTAGTGTTCTGGATCAGACAGTTGCTTCCGCCGATAGGTGGAGCAACGGCAGTGCACCCAGAACACAAACCGCAATCGATCACGATGTGCCCAGCAGATCTGCCCAAAGCCGCCTGAGGAGTTGGGCCTTGCAGCAGACGTGCTCGCGCTCAGCTTTCAGCAATTTTTTTGGCATCCCATTCAGAACCGTTCGGGCGATAGCTTCGTTGCCTCCACGCGAACTGCGCTTGCCGGCTTTCGCACAAACGCTCCGCGACGAATGACCTTGCCGCCGCGCGAAAGCAGGGCGACCCATGAGAACCCGGACAAAGGCTGAATGAGCGACAAACCCATCATCGTCTGGTTCCGCAACGATCTGCGGCTGACCGATAATCTCGCGCTGGCCCGCGCAACCGAAACTGGCGCGCCTGTGGTCGGACTTTATATCCGCACGCCAACATCCAAGCACGAGCGCGATGTTGGCGGTGCCAGCAAGTGGTGGTTGCATCACTCCCTGCAAAGCCTGAAGTCGGACTTGGAAGCAGCAGGATCATGCCTCATTCTGCGTACCGGCGATCCTCATGACGTCATCAAGGCATTAGCCGGCGAGCTAGCCTCTGAGTGCGTGCACATAACGCGCCGTTATGAACCCAACGATGTGGAGTTTGAAAAAGACCTCAAGGCGTCCCTTGATGAACCCGGCATCACTCTGCGCCGCTACCCTGGCGCACTGTTGTGCGAACCCGAAGATATCGCCACGCAGAACGGTGATCCCTACAAAGTCTATTCGCCGTTCTGGCGCGCGCTCAACGCTCGCGGTAAACCGCGACGGCCTATCGCTGCGCCAAAGAAAATCAAATCCCTAAAGCAACTCGCCGCGGCGTCCGAGAAACTGGCCGACTGGCAACTCCTGCCGTCTGCGCCGAACTGGGCGGAAGGCTTCAGCGAGGACTGGCAGCCGGGCGAAGCGGGAGCAAAACAGCGTCTGGCTCATTTCCTTGACGAGGCAGTCGGCGGCTACAAGGAAAACCGTAACCGTCCGGATATGAAGGCGACCTCACGTCTGTCCCCGCATCTGCACTTTGGTGAGATCAGCCCCAACACCGTCTGGTACGCAACACTGACAGACGAAGAAGCCTCTGCAGGCCGTCCTGCTTCCGGATCAAAAAACCGCGCAAGCGACGCAGACCGCGAGACGTTCTTGAAGGAACTCGTCTGGCGCGAATTTTCAATGCATCTGCTGTTTCATTTCCCAACTCTTCCCAATAAGCCATTCCGGCCGGAGTTCGCCGCCTTCCCCTGGCACGACGACGAGGACGCACTTCAAGCCTGGCAGAAAGGCCAGACCGGATACCCGATTGTCGATGCTGGCATGCGCGAACTCCGGACGACGGGTTGGATGCACAATCGCGTCCGAATGGTCGTCGCATCCTTCCTCATCAAGCATCTGCTCGTGCACTGGCGCTATGGCGAAGCTTGGTTTTGGGACACGCTTGTTGATGCCGATTTGGCGAACAACTCGGCAAGCTGGCAATGGGTCGCCGGTTCAGGCGCTGATGCGGCTCCTTATTTCCGCATCTTCAACCCCATCACCCAGGGGAAGAAGTTCGATCCTAACGGCGACTACGTGCGCAAATGGGTTCCCGAGATAGCCGGGCTTCCAGACAAGGTTCTGCACGCGCCGTGGGAGGCCGACGACGAAGCGCTTAAGGCCGCCGGTATCACGCTTGGCAAGACCTACCCCAAGCCGATCGTCGATCATGCAACCGCGAGAAACAGGGCGCTGGCCGGCTACGAGGCCGTGCGCAAGTCTGACTGAACTGCAAGGTCTTGAGGGCCGCCCCAAACTCCATGAGGATCTCCGGGCCGGTCCCTTCAAAATACGCAAAGTGTGATCAATGCGCCATGGCCAGCTGCAAACCTCTGCCATCGCCAGCCAGTTGGGTTGCGTCGCTACAACCGATGACTGATCTTTATCGTGGGAGACAAGGGCGTGTGTCTCCGGCGCTTGTGAGCCCTTGCCTTCATCTCATCAGTTTTCCGGCAAGAACGGGGTTCCAGTCATGCGTATTCTAAACACCGGCAAAGCGCTGCTTTTGGCGTTTGCGATTGCCGCCGCTTCCTTTGGTTTCAACAGTGCTGATGCGACGGCCGGCGTCTCCGTCAGGGTCGATCGCGGATCGCAGAGCATGCGGGTCTATGTCAACGG
>CAYGRH010000421.1:0-2570 GCA_964352165.1 uncultured Hyphomicrobiaceae bacterium
CCGTTTCCAAAAGTGAAGAAAATGGCGGTGAAACCGCACAACCGGCTTCAACGAAAAGCGCCCCTGATGCCAAGCCAAACCCGGAAGTGGCACCGAGCGTTGTCATTCCTGGCGGGCTGAAAGCCGAACTTGCACCAGTCGCCGCTTTGGAAGAGCGCATGGATGCCCTGGCCAAGACGGTCGAGCGCGTCAAGGACCGCGACGATGAACTTGCCAAGCAGGTTCCGACGATCGAAAAGATTATCACTGAGGCGGAGAAAGCCGGCAGTGATCTGGGTCCGAAACTTGCCGACATCCGCTCGCAGTTTTCGAAGCTTGGGCGTGCTCCTGACGGTAAGGACGTGCCTGCCGAATCAGCTGAGTTCGCAGCGGAACGGGCCCGCCTGAGCGGACTGGCAGCGGAAATCGATGGCGCGATCAAGAAGGCCGAACTTCTGCGTGTGCGCGGTCGTCAGCTCATCGGCGAAGTCCAGACGCTGCGCCAGGACATCTTCACCCGCGATCTTTTCCGTCGCAGTGCTTCACCATTTTCAAGCGAATTATGGGTCGAAGCGGCAGAGGCTATTCCCTCCAGTTTCCGACAGGTCAGTTCGATCGGCGGGGGCTGGTTGCAGACCGCGCAAGCGAAGTCCACAAGCCTGATCTTTCTGGGTTTGCTCGCCGTCATCCTTTACGTTTTGGCCCGGTTCATTTGCAATCGGATGATTGCGCGAGCGTTCTCGCAGGGTGAGGCCGAGCTTCCCGAAAGGGCGTATGTCGCTGGTTTTTATGGGATTGCAAATGCCGTCCCATCGTTGATCGGCGTCGCCACGATTTACGTCGGGCTCGGCGAGCTGGGGCTCTTATATCTGCAAGCCGGTCAATTTGCGACGGCGGTGTTGAAGGCCTTTGTCGTCTACAAGGTAACCGTCTCTCTTGCGCGCGCGTATCTGGAGCCGGGACGTCCGGAGTGGCGGTTGTTTGCACTTGCAGATTCTGCGGTGCCTCGCGTTTTCCGCATCGTGCAGGCGCTTGCTGCATTGTTCGCGCTAGACATGGTCGCCCGCGAGTTGATCGAGGTGTTGTACCTGCCGCTGCCGGTGTCCGTCGTCAACATGCTGGTGTCGAGCCTCGGCTTTGCGGTGTTGTTGTCGCTATTGCTGTTCACGCCGTTGGAACGGCCGGCGGTCGCCGAGGACGATGGCCGGTTGCTCGGTCTTAATCCGGAGCTGTTGAAAATCCCGCTCGCGGCGGTGCTGGTGGTCATCTTCGGCGCGGCACTCGGCGGGTACGTCGCTCTGGCGCGTCAACTCGTAGGACAGGTGCTCGTCACGGGCGCGGCCATCTCTCTCATCTTCATTGCCTTTGCTGCCATTCGCTCGCTGAGTGCGTGGGTCAATCGCGATATTTCCTCCGACGTCGGTGGAAACGTAGGCCAGCCACGGCTCAAACTCGGTTTGGGCCTTACGCCGGAAGTCAACCAGCGCGTGCTGCAGGCGCTGGTGTTGGTTCTATACATCGCTCTCAGCATCGTCTCCGTCCCGCTGATGCTGCTGTCGTTCGATTTCTCACCAACTGAGATTGTCAGCCTGGCTCGGCGCGGGCTGTTCGGATTTGAACTGTTCGGCGTGCAGATTTCGCTGTTCAGGATCTTCATCGCGATCTGTCTGTTCAGCGGTCTTCTATTTGTCACGCGTCTCGTTCAAAGGGGCCTGCTCAGCTCTGTCCTGCATCCGTCCAAAACCGATCAGGGGCTTGCGAACTCGATACGGACCGGTGTCGGGTATGTGGGTTCCGGTGTGGCCGTGCTGGTGGGGCTGTCCTACGCGGGGCTCGATATCACCAACCTTGCCATCGTTGCTGGTGCGCTGTCGGTCGGTATCGGTTTCGGTCTGCAGTCGATCGTCAACAACTTCGTTTCCGGCCTCATCCTGCTGGTGGAGCGTCCGATCAAGGTTGGGGACTGGATTCAGGTCGGGACCAATCAGGGATACGTCCGAAAGATTTCCGTGCGCTCCACGGAGGTTGAGACATTCGACCGGGCAAGCATCATCGTTCCGAACTCCGAGTTGATCTCAGGCGCGGTGATCAACCTCACGCACCGCAACGCTCTGGGGCGGCTGTCGATTGCGGTCGGTACGAGTTACGACTGCGACCCGGAGTTGGTGCAGAAGGTGTTGTTGAAGGTTGCCGAGGAAAGCCCGCTCGTCGCCAAGCACCCCGCAGCATTGGCCGTGTTTGAGAATTTTGGTGAAAGTTCCCTCGACTTCACGCTTCGGGTTTATCTGGCAGATATCAACAAGGGGCTTTCGACCCAGTCGCAACTTCGTACCGCCATCTGGAAGGCCTTCCGTGAAGCGCGTATCGAAATCCCATTCCCGCAACGCGATCTGCATTTGCGCGACCTGGATGGTTTCCGTTCGGCATTGGCGCGCGCTGTTGAAGAACGCGCTGGCAGGCAGACGCCTGGGAATGACATCGATGCGGGAGCCGGGGAAAGTGGCGGGGAACAGGCGGCTGCGTCTGGAGATCCTTCCGGGGCTTCAAAGGGGGCGGGCGGCGCGTTCGCGAAGGGCTGAGGGGCCCTGTTT
>CAYGRH010000422.1:0-2557 GCA_964352165.1 uncultured Hyphomicrobiaceae bacterium
CGTTCTGCCCGGGCTTTACGGAATGCGGACGGTGGCCGAACAGCATGCGGTAGGCAGTTGCCAGCACCAGCGTGTAGCAGGCGCTTTCTTCCCAGGTGAGGTGACGAGGGCGCGGAAGGAGCTGGCGGTCCTGCACGCGGCAGAACTGTGCGAACGAACCATCCGGCGTCTCATAACCCCAGATCCGCTGGGATGGAGAATCCATCGGATCGCCGCCGTTGCACTCTTCGTCGTCGCCGTCGTCCTGGTTGCAGTGAATGACGACTTCGTCGCCGACCTTCCAGCGCTTCACCTTCGAGCCAACGGCCCAGACGATGCCCGAGGCATCGGAGCCTGCGACATGGAAGGGATTCTTATGGACGTCGCGGATGGGAGAAATCGGTTCGCCAAGGGAGGCCCAGACGCCGTTGTAGTTGACGCCGGCTGCCATCACGAAAACCAGAACGTCGTGGCTGTCGAGTTCCCAGGTCGGGATCACTTCGACTTCCATTGCCTTATCGGGCTCGCCATGACGGTCTTCGCGGATCGTCCAAGCGTACATTTCCTTGGGAACATGCCCGAGTGGTGGAATCTCGCCGACTTCATAAAGATCTTTTTTCGCGCCGATGGTCGCGGGTGAAGCGACATCGGACTTGTTATTGCTGTTTGCTGCACCTTGACTGGACATGAATTCTTAAGCCTCCCGAGAGATTGTTCTGGTCCGTGACAAGTGGGCCCGGAAGGCCCGTATTGGCGATGGGCGCATAGTTCTGAGCCGCTTGCAAGCCCCATTGCGCAGCGCAGCATGCCCTAATGCTGCATCGAAGCAAATCCTGCTAACGTCGATTTAATATAATCCGGCGACAATCTTTCTTCGTCGTTCGCACGCCTATCTGCCAATCCCGGTAGTTTGGCCGGAGCGTCATATCTGAAGGCTTGTTCAGCATGCTGGATTTCATCCATCGAATGATCGACGTCGATACCCAGACTCTGACGATCATCATCTCGCTTAGCTGTATCGCCGCGTTCATGAAGCGCGAGATCCTGGGGTCGTTGCTGATTGCCGTCGTCATCGCCCCGTTCTACGTGCTTGCCTCGCTGTTCTGCCTCTACATGTTCCGACACAACTATCTGTCGCTCGTTAGCGATGCAGACCGGGAAGCGACCATTGCGGCCGCACTCGGCATCACCCTGGTTTTCGTCGCGTTCCTGATCCTTCTGGATGCCCACCGGGCGATATCGGCGCGCAGAGTCAACAGGAACATGCAGCAGCGCAAGCTGATCCAGGGCCAGAACCGCAAAGCCTGATTTCTGCGGCGATTCGCCGCCACATCATCCACGATCGATCGCGCCAAGCTCTTCACCTTGAACGGCCCATCGCCTGCGCCCGGCTGCAGGTCGCGTTAGCTTTTGGCTTTCAACGGCTATGTTCAAAGTGCTACTTTGCGCTCGCATTGCTGCGCTGCAATGGTAAATCAGACGAGCTTCAACGGCTGGCGGGAGGTTTTTTCGAGCGATGGGCGAGCAGACGACAGCGAAGGCGAAATCGGTTGCAGGTGCTGCGGCCAAGGCCGACGGCGTGAGCGGGTCGGCTGGACGTGACCGGCCGTGGCTGTTCCGGACCTATGCCGGCCATTCGACTGCGGAAAAATCCAACGAGCTGTACCGGCTGAACCTTTCCAAGGGGCAGACGGGCCTGTCGGTCGCGTTCGATCTGCCGACGCAAACCGGTTATGACAGCGACCACGAACTGGCGCGCGGCGAAGTCGGTAAGGTCGGCGTGCCGGTCAGCCACATCGGCGACATGCGCACGCTGTTTGACGGCATTCCGCTCGATCAAATGAATACGTCGATGACGATCAACGCGACGGCTGCCTGGCTTTTGTCCCTCTATATAGCTGTCGCCGACGAGCAGGGCGCATCGCGCGACAAGCTCACCGGCACGATCCAAAACGATATCATCAAGGAATACCTGTCGCGGGGCACTTACGTGTTTCCCCCCGAGCCTTCGCTCAAGCTGATCAAGGACACGATCGTCTTTTCCTACAAGGAAGTTCCCAAGTGGAACCCGACGAACGTGTGCTCGTACCATTTGCAGGAAGCCGGTGCGACGCCGGTCCAGGAACTGGCCTTCGCGCTGGCAACGGCCGTGGCTGTTCTCGATACCGTCAAGGCATCGGGCGAAGTGGCGGATGAAGATTTCGGGGCGGTGTTCGGGCGCGTGTCGTTCTTCGTCAACGCGGGCCTGAAGTTCATCACCGAGACCTGCAAGATGCGGGCGTTCACCGATCTGTGGGACGAGATTGCGGAGAAGCGCTACGGCGTGACAGACCCGAAGCTGCGCCGCTTCCGCTACGGCGTTCAGGTCAATTCGCTGGGGCTCACCGAACAGCAACCGGAGAACAACCCCTACCGTATCCTGATTTCGATGTTGGCTGTTACGCTGTCGAAGGATGCGCGCGCGCGCGCCGTGCAGCTTCCAGCGTGGAACGAGGCACTCGGTCTGCCGCGTCCTTGGGACCAGCAGTGGTCGCTGCGGATGCAGCAGATCCTGGCCTACGAAACCGACCTTCTAGAA
>CAYGRH010000423.1:0-2541 GCA_964352165.1 uncultured Hyphomicrobiaceae bacterium
CGGCGTTGCTGGGCCAAGAATTCGCCGCGAGTAAAAGTAATCGAGCCACACTGCGTTCAGTAATGAAGTTGCGGGGTGGCTGCGGCCTTATGGCAAGAGGCTCGAATCGCTTAGCCTTTACCGCAATGGGGTCACGGGTTCCGCGTCGTTGTTTTGGGTTGGCCTGCAATCGACGATGCCGGAGGCGATGCCGATGACAGTCATTCCGTTCAGAACGCGGCGGGCGCTCAACAGCCCGCAGGTTTTTCGCGACTGGATCGATACATCCGATGCGGCCAATGACACCGGCCCCGAGGACATTCTGCATTTGGCCGAACTCGTCCCGGTGGTGCGCAGGCGTCTGGCTATCAGTGCTGATTTCAACGACGACGCGCTGCTGGCGAGCCTGAAAAGGATCGCCTCGCGCACCTGCCAGCGCGACCGCTGGACGGCAGCTTTTGAGTCCAATCTGGCGCTTTGGCTGAGCACTCAAGGCCGCGACATGGGTTGGGCCTTGAACACGCTCATCGCCCTGCTGCCGCCGCCACGCGACTGAACGTCCACGCCGCATTTGAGAACGCGGCCAATAAAGAATTGATATGCCTTGGTTTATCGCCTGTGTTGATAGCGGGCATGGGACTGTTTGGCCTTGCGCCGTTGCCTGCGAATCAGTCCAACATCCCATCGAATTGCGCTCGACCGGCTGATTGCGGCCGGTGGTACGACATTTCGTGCCGTGAGCATCTGAGCCAAGCCGGCTCAAGTGAATTGAGAACAGCGAAATGAACGATAGCGCTAGAAATCTGAGCCGACGCCAAACGAACGCAACGGGCAAAGCCAACAAAGTGCCTGCCTGTGTCTACATGCTCGCTGACCATCTCGACGCGGCACTGGCTGCGGGGGAAGACCTTATGGCTGTGGCGAAGACATGGGAGCGCGGCAACCCCATCGATCCTGGCGTGGCCGGGATGCAGCGCTGGACGCTGTCGCGGGTTCGCACGCATGAGCTGCAGTTTCTGCACCGCGTTTCGATGGCTCGGGAACGGGCGAGGGAACTGCACGGGGTCGATACCGCATTCCGGCCGCTGGTTCATTTGTTCGTGGCGGGAACCGAGCCGCTGGCAGTTGCGACTGCGGAATACTGCGACCCAACCTTGGCGGCGTTTGAGACCGGAGACGCTGAAACGGCCTATTTGCGCTCGCGCGGTCTGATCGCCCAAGAATCGCCTGGCCTCGCGATTGATGCGGACCTCGAGATCAATGAGCATTTCCTGATCGGGGGGCGGGCGCGCCTCGGCATCACGATGGATCTCATCGCCGAGTTTCTCGATGCGCTCGATATCAAATTCGACCTTTATCCGCCGGAAGGCTCACCGTTGCCTGACGGGCCCTCATCGGGCCCGCTTTTGCCCCATGACGCTTCGGCATTGCCTGACAATGCGGGTGTTGAAACTCTCTAAGGTATTGCCCCGCGCCAGAGTGACTGCCCGGGATCGTCGGCCTGATCGGCGTTGGAAATAATAAAGCCCCGCGGGCGTCGGCCTCGCGGGGTTTTGGTTTTTCTGGCACGATTTCTGGCACGATTTCTGGCACGCTTCAGGTTTGCGTGCGGGTCGATTGGCCTTTGGAAAGCGCGGCTATGATAACCTTAGCCCAGCAATCCATTGCGCCAGATATCGGCCCAGTTTGGAAGACCGCTTGGCAGTTTGAACCGCAGCGAAGGCCATGGCCAATCGTTGCTTGGTGGCAGCAGGACGGAAGCCAATGTGCCGATGCGAATGCGATCAATCAGCAGTTCTTCCTGAATGCTTTGGGCCATTGTACCGACTGCACCTGCATCGGCCGTCTGGATCAGCTCGATGCCCGCTGAGGGCGTCTGCAGCGTATCGACGGCGCTGGCAGATGCCAGTGTCGCGGCTGGCGGCTGCTGCTTCGTGACCTCAGGCTTCCTGAACTCACCGGACACAACAGTTAGGGAGGCAACCCGTACATACGACGCCGTCGTATTCCGGGTGACCGGGTCGACTGCGCGGATGAGGTCGGGTGCGTCAAGCGAGGCCAGAGCTACCGGAGCGGTGGCGTCGATCTGATCCATCAGCGCCAGCAGCGGCTCGGCCTCGTCGGCTATCGCGCGGCGCTTTTCTTCGACGCGCAGGTGTTCAGCATGGGCACTGGCTACGACCGAAGCTGCAGCAGGGGCAAAGACGCCGGCTGCCATGGCGCTGACGGCTTCGATGGCGATCAGTGCTTCTTCCGCCGCATCAAGGCTGTCGAACTTGCCGAGATAACCGGCCACCGGATCGTAGCGGCGTTTGCGCGAGTATCTGGCTTCGGCGCGATCGGGGGCACGAACGATGCGGGTCACAAGTGACGCTACGCCGTTGCCACGGAAGCCCAGTTTTTCTGCCGTGGCGTAGGAGACGTCGAGCTTGCGGTCTCCCCAATAGGGCCCGGCGTTGTTAATGCGCAGGAGTGCTGCGTTCTTCGTACCCTTGTGCCAGACGAGAATTTTCGTTCCGTCAGGATAAATCGGGCTTGCCGCATTGTCCGGTCGGTTTGGAT
>CAYGRH010000424.1:0-217 GCA_964352165.1 uncultured Hyphomicrobiaceae bacterium
GCCGGTGACGGCGCGCATCGAAAGGGCCGCACCGCCGCGTCCGTCGCCGTCCGCGCGGGTGAGAACGATGCCCGTGATGCCAATGGCTCCGTCGAAGGCTTTGGCGGTGTTGACGGCATCCTGACCGGTCAGCGCATCTGCCACGAGCAGGACTTCGTGAGGGTTCGCGATCTGGCGGACCTGGGCGACTTCGGCCATCAGTGCCTGGTCGAGGGTG
>CAYGRH010000424.1:227-2533 GCA_964352165.1 uncultured Hyphomicrobiaceae bacterium
CTCAAGCGCGCGCCGAGCGATCTGCTGGGGCGATTGGCCGGCAATAACGGGGAGCGTGGGGACGCCCGTCTGCTCGCCGAGCACGCGGAGCTGTTCCTGGGCTGCCGGGCGGCGCGTGTCGAGGGACGCCATCAGGACTTTTTTCTTGTCCCGGTTCGTCAGGCGGTAGGCGATTTTTGCAGTCGTCGTGGTCTTACCCGAGCCTTGCAGGCCGACCATGAGGATGCCGACCGGAGGGCTCGCTGACAGATCGATCGGCTCGGCGTCCGAACCCAGCATCGCGACGAGTTCGTCGTTGACGATCTTTACGACCATCTGGCCGGGCGTGACCGATTGCAGAACCTGCTGGCCGACGGCTTTGGCTTTCACCTTGTCGGTGAAGCTCTTGACAACATCGAGGGCAACGTCAGCTTCCAACAGCGCGCGGCGGACTTCGCGCATAGCTTCGCCGACGTCAGCCTCAGACAGCGAGCCGCGCTTCGTCAGCTTGTCGAATACGCCAGATAACCGGTCGGACAGAGTTTGAAACATCACGCCGTGCTCTTGGTGGGCGGCCAGTCAGGCTTGCGCAGACGCAACCGCTTGTGGCTTTCCATACGAAAATGCACCCGCGGGCGAAACTCGCTGGCGGGTGTTGACCTCTTAAGGGAAGACCCCGGCGGCATCAAAAAAGCCCGATTTACAGGCATTTGATGTGCCGTTGGCACTCCAGAAAGAAGCGGCTCGTGATTACGGGCCGTTGATTGAGGGGCGGAAAATGCGCCAGAGCGGCGGGAATGTCAATTGCACGCGGTAACTGCGGACAACGGGCGCGCGGCCCAGAGCGACAATGGACACCCCGTGGAAACGGGGTTATTGCCGGTTTGGGGCACAACACAAGAAGAATTATAATGATCGGGACTTATATGGCGATGAGGGAATTCAAGCCGGTTCGGCGAGTTCGGCGGGGTTTTTCCGGGATGGTTTGTTTTGGCGTGCTCGCGGCAGGGGTCGCGGGCTGCGGGGGCGGCGGCGGTGTTGCGAGCATGTTCTCGAATGCTTCGTCCAACGAACTGCTGTTTGTCAGCGCGGCGCAGACCTGGGATGTCAACAAGGACAACGAGGTGACCTGCGATGAGTGGAAGCAATACGTCGGGGAACTGTTTCAGACTGCCGATGGCAATGCCGACGGTGTGTTGACCGCGGAAGAATACAAGAGTGTGGTTGTCCAGGACCGGCTGTTTGAGACGGTCGGCATGAGCCACTTCGACACCAACAACGACAGCAAGCTTGGCCGTGAAGAATTCGCGAATGCGCCTAATCCCGCATTCCGCCTGCTTGACCGCGATAAGAATTGCACGATTGCGAAAAACGAGATGGTGCAGACGCGGCAGCTCGAAAAGGTCAAGGATTCCGGAGATATTTCTAAACTACCGGGAAGCTAACCTCGTTTCATCGCCATGTTGGTCCTGGCGCGGATGGAGAGAGGGCTGATGTGCCTGCCCGCGTTGATTCGAGCCGGGTCGCTGCAAGTATCGCGAGGGGCAGGGAATCTGGCCCATTGTTGAGGCTGATGCCAAGATCTTCGTAATCGGACTGAATTTGCAGAAGGGACGTTGATGTTTGTTTCCCCACGGCCATTGGCCGCGTTTTCCGGCCTTGAATGCCGTTGGTCATCCGTCGCGCAGGTGTTGGCTGTTGCTTTGACCTGCATCTGTTTGGTGCTCCCCACGGGAGCGAATGCTCAAGTCGCCGACCTTGAAGGGAGCCGCTGGCGGGTCATCGGTCTCGATGAGAAGCCTCTGGGTATGGCAGGGGATCTGCACTTCGATGGGGATCGCGTCGACGGGGCCACGTCATGCAACTTCTTCAGTGCTGCGACGACTTTTTCTGATCCGAACGAGGTTCGCTTCAACGTCGACCGGATCACGCGCAAGGGTTGCTCGGGCGAGGCGCTGGAGCTTGAACGCAGGTATATCGAGGTTCTTGCCGCAGTTCGGGCCTACGAACTCGATGGGGACAGCCTGAAACTTCGCGACGAGAATGGCCGCGAACTGGCGCTGCTGTCGCGCAAGCCGATTTTTGACCTAGAAGGATCGGACCTGAAGGTCGTGTCCTACCTGTTTGATGGCGGGCTTCATTCTGTAGCGCCGGGTTCGAAACCTGTCGTTAGGTTTGAGAATGGACGTTTCGCGGGATCGACTGGGTGTTCGACGTTCGAAGGCAGCTACACGTTGGACGGTACGGTAGTCGCCACGAAGGTCGACAGTCAGAAGGCGAATGAGGAGGCGTGCGCTGCCAATATGACGAAGCAGGATAAGGCGATC
>CAYGRH010000425.1:0-2530 GCA_964352165.1 uncultured Hyphomicrobiaceae bacterium
ACCGGGCGGGAAGGGCAAGCCGAACTTAATGGTCGACGATTGCCTCAGTTTGTTTGGTATCCGGCAAACGAAGTCAGCCCATATGCTGCGAAGGGTGTGCCGCCCGACAAGTTCCCTCAAACGATTGGGGGAGGCGTGCACCTCCGTCGCGTAACCATCGAGCCAACGCGCGATCCGGTTGTGGAGCGGCTGGAACCAAGGCCTGAATGGCTCGCCAAAATCTACAGTTATTTGGAGCATTATCGGAATACGCCGCGGGAGGACAGGAAGCTGATCCCACGTCGCCCGTTCAATTTGCAGCCAACTCATGTTCAGACCGATTGGAAAGACCATGGATCGTGATCTATTTCTTGCGGTGCTTTCTCTGGATCCCTACCACAGGGGCTGCAATTTTCGACGTTAGCGTCTTGAATGCTGGGGCCACCGCTATTGGCAGCGCGCAAACCGGCACGAATTGCGGCGTCTAGAGGTCAACTGCACCCACTGGCGTCCACCCCGGCCCGCAGGGCCGTGGAGCGACTGCGAACCGGCGCGCATGCGCCGCCCCTCGGAGGTGCCCCGGCGCACTTGCGCCGGGATCTGCACCGTGAGAGATAAAGGCTCCGAGGCTTACTCGAACCCGAGGTATCCGCCGCATGATCGTCGTTACAACCAACGAAATCCCCGGATACAGGGTCGTCAAAACCCTCGGCGTCATCCGAGGACTGTCTGTTCGGTCCCGCAGCGTGGTCGGCAACATCGGGGCATCGATCCAGATCTTGTTCGGTGGCAATATCTCGGTCTATACGAAGCTGGCTGAAACCGCCCGGCAGGAAGCCTTCGACCTTCTCATTGCGCAGGCTGAAGACCGCGGTGCCAATGCAATTCTGGCCATGCGCTATGATGCCAACGAGATGGCCTCAGCCGTCACCGAGGTCCTGGCATATGGAACGGCTGTCGTTGTCGAACCTGCCAATTGAGGCAATTTCGCAACAATCAAGCGAATACCGAGATTCTAGGGTGACAAGCCTTGGAACATCGGTTAGAGAACGCACTTCCCGGATTAGGCGAGGTGGCGAGACCAGCGCTCCTTGAGCGCTTTAGGGGTGTAGCTCAATTGGTAGAGCGTCGGTCTCCAAAACCGAAGGTTGTGGGTTCGAGACCCTCCGCCCCTGCCAGTGTTTCCGGTAGTTGCCCGAGCCAGTCCACGCAATGGCGTGACCGGCCGGATCGATAAAGTCACGATCAGATCCGCAAAGTGGGCGGCGGGTCTGTATTAGCCGGCGCGGCGGTTCAGCGTCGGCGTTTTGCGTTGCAGGTTGCCCCCCGAACTACGGTTCGAGATCCAGTTAAGGACGAGATGGCGCTCTACAACCCGTTCCAGTTTATCCAGGAAGTCCGTCAGGAAACCGCCAAAGTCACATGGCCGACCTGGAAGGAAACCTGGATCACGTCCGTGATGGTCGTTTTGATGGTCATCATGGCGGCGATCTTTTTCATGTTTGCCGATCAGCTGCTCGGTTATCTGATCAACATCATCCTGAATATCGGCCGTTAACGGCCGGATCTGAGAGAAACGATCCGCTCAGCCCGTACCCGCGGGACGCATCGACGACGATTGAAAGAAGTCCATGGCCAAGCGCTGGTACATTGTCCACGCCTACACAAATTTCGAACGCAAGGTGGCTGATGCCATCAAGGAGCGCGCCAAGGCGGCCGGTCTGGAAGAGCTGTTCGAAGAAGTGATGGTGCCGACCGAAGAGGTCGTAGAGGTCAAGCGCGGCCGCAAGGTTCAAACCGAGCGCAAGTTCCTGCCGGGTTACGTTCTGGTCAAGATGGAGATGACGGACTCTGCGTTCGTGATGATCAAGAACACGCCGAAGGTGACCGGCTTCCTGGGCTCAGACAACCGCCCGATGCCGATCTCCGAAGAAGAAGCGATGCGCATCCTTAATCAGGTGCAGGAAGGCGTCGAGCGGCCAAAGCCGACTATTTCCTTCGAGGTGGGTGAGGCGGTCAAGGTCGCCGACGGACCGTTCGCATCGTTCCAGGGCCATGTTGAGGAAGTTGACGAAGAGCGCGCCCGTCTCAAGGTCGCCGTGTCGATCTTCGGTCGCCCGACCCCGGTCGAATTGGAATTCGGCCAGGTGGAGAAGCTCGCAAACTAATCGAGCATTGCCCTTCGCAGGCAGGCCGCCCCATGGGCGCCGGGCTGGAGTGAGGCTCGAGGATGAAAATAGAATTGGCTGCCCGGAAGCGTTCCGGCAGCCGAGCCCGGAGGGTCAAACCTCCGATCGCGTGCGGGAGGGTCCGGGTCTCTCATTGGAGATACCGGCTCGTTGGACCGCTAACCCTGGGTAGATGTCTAAGCCGCGAAAGGCAAGCATCAACCCGAATTGAACAGGGGAACAGATGGCCAAGAAGATTGACGGCTACATCAACCTACAGGTGCCGGCAGGCAAGGCGAACCCTTCGCCGCCGATCGGTCCCGCGCTCGGTCAGCGCGGCGTGAACATCATGGAATTCTGCAAGGCATTCAACGCCAAGTCGA
>CAYGRH010000426.1:0-2528 GCA_964352165.1 uncultured Hyphomicrobiaceae bacterium
GGGCATGGTGACTTCCTGTTCGTGGTTGCCGATCTCGACGTTGGCGACGCTGCGTCCATTCTTGCGGATCGAAAATACCTTCGAGTGGTTCTGTTCGAGCCGCTCGGCGAATTGATCGAGGCAATTGTCCATCGCTTCGCTTTCGCGGATGAAATCCTGCGGGGAGCAAAGTGCTACGAATTCGAACCCGAGGGCGTTGCCGTCTTGAAGCCAGTTCGTCGTCTCAAGCCGGTGTATGGCCAGCGCGAGCGCGATGCGGCGTCGCCAAACGGCGGTTTCCTCTATCGCTCTGCGCGGGCCGATCGACGGGGTCCAGGCCCGGCGCAACAGATCGTAGCCTGCGCTGAGCGGCTTTCCCGAGTGCCACGCCCAGGCGGTCAGGAAGCGGAAATTCTCTTCGCCGTACGGGCCTGAGAGATGGCGGTTTTGTTTGCCGATCCAGTTCGCTGTCCAGAGCGCGAATTCCGGGCCGCACGCAAGGTTTGCGTAGTTTACGGCCCAAAGCCAGGACTTGGCCTTGCTATCCATCTCAGGGATCAGAGGGGCGATCCGACGTGAAAACTCCGGCGTGTCGGGAAGCTGCGACAATGGCTCGGTGAATGAAGACGCCGGAAGCCGCCGCAGCCAGAACGGCAGCCTGAGTTCACTGGCGGCATCTTTCAACGAGGCACCGGACTGGATCAGCGAGAAGGAAGCCGCGCGGCTTTCGGGTGTGCCGTAACCGGTCGAAAGAGCAAACAGCAAAGCGGGGAAGGTGTCGGCCAGATCCTCGATCTGGCGGGAGCAGCTGCTTAGCTGTTGGACGAAGCGGCGGTAAGCTGGATGAAATGATTTCATGCGCCGGGCACGCAGGCTTGCATCGTCTGCGATAGTGATCGGCGACGCAGCCGTAATGGTTTTCAAACCTAGGTCTCCTCGCAAAGAAGCCCGCCCCGGATTTGACGTTTGCAGTACAGTATGGCGAAAGGGCGGAGGCAGCGCGGCGATGGCGCGAAGTAAGTGCGTAATTCCGCTTATTCGAAACATCCGTGAATGCGGCGAGTTGAACAGAAATTGAGTGTCGTCAAGACGAAACTGTGAGGTATGCGCTAGTCTGATTTGGTCGGGCAGCGTATTGGACTTGTCATGCGAATGGACAAACGATTTCTGGTGATCTTGCTTGCTGGCGTTTTCTGCGCCAGTGCGATTGCCGTCGGCCTCATTTATTCGACAGCAAAGCCTGTTTCCGAGGCGCAGCCCGGCAGCGGGAACGCGGGCGTGCAGGTTGCCGGGCGCGAACAGTCCAATATCCATGGGGACCAAGGCAAAGGTGAAAATGCTCAAAGCGGTAAGGCAACCGCGCCGATGCAAAGCGCGCAACGAGGTTCGCAAACGGTGAAGGCAAAACCGGCGGGTGCCGTAAAACGCGATCTGACCGACGTCGAGCACATGGTGCGTAACGTCTACGCGGATGTCGCCCAGCTTCCCGCTTCACGCCTCGGCGATCTTCAGGATGACAAGCATGATGTCGTGGTGATCGACGTGCGAGAAGCCAACGAATTCGGAATTAGCCACATTGATGGTGCGGTCCGTGTCGATCCCGGCGTCTGGACCTCGGCGTTCATGTCAAAGTTTGGAAAAGAAGCCGACGGCAAGACTTTTGTGTTCTACTGCTCGGTAGGCGTGCGCAGTTCAAAACTGGCCGGGCGCGTGCAATCGAAGCTCAAAGAGCTCGGGGCTGCTGGAGTGTACAACCTGGAAGGCGGCATTTTTCGCTGGCATAATGAGCAGCGAATGCTGGTCAATGCGGAGGGCATGACGCAGTTTGTTCACAAGTACGACGATAGCTGGGGTGAACTGGTCAGCCGTCAGGACTTTGCCGTTACGCAGCCCTGATGGACGGGTACGGGTTTGAGACCGGCTTGCACTATTGTTTACGCCATTATGGGTCACGCGACTTTTCCGGACCGAAAGAATTGAAGCGAACATGGCGATGATTTGTCATTCTAGCCGTCCAGGGTCGGCCTTCCCGCTGCGAGCGGTTTGGGCTGGCGTGTGCATGCTGTTGGGGTACGTTGTCGTCGCGCCGCAGAGCGTGCTTGCCGACGACAAGCGGCTAATGTCCAGCGTAAGCGCTGCAGAAATCTCAACCCCTAAAAAGACGTTGGCTGGCCTTTACCTTCACGCCGAAGATGCGCGACGATTCCTCGAGGCCTATTCCGATATTGTGTTGATCGATGTGCGGCCATCAAAGTTCGTGCAAATGCGTTCTCTGGCGATCGCGCATGCGCATCTGCCAATCCTGCTGCCGGTCGAGCATGGTGAGCTTGGCAAGGGTGGACTTCCGGACCTGGCTGTTGATGCGGACGGCGTTCCTCTGCCAAGCATGCTCATCAACCCGGGCTTCGTCGAGCACGTTCGCGGGCTGCTCGCGCAGAGAGGGAAAGACGAGGCGACAGGGACGATATTCGTTTTCTGCGGACGCGGGATGTTCAGTGCGCGAGCGGCTGATCTATTAACTGAAGCCGGTTTTCGCAACGTCTACGCCA
>CAYGRH010000427.1:0-2511 GCA_964352165.1 uncultured Hyphomicrobiaceae bacterium
CACCAGGACTGGTTCGTTGCACCCCTCGAAATGGTGGTTGAAGTTCCCTCAAACGTGCCGGCCAAACGGGCCACGCTGGCTGCGAATATGGAGACGGCGCTCAACGCGCATTGGGATGCAGGAACGGGCCCGGCAGACCGCATCGTGGTGGTCGGCGCCGGGGTGGTGGGACTTCTCGTCGCGCATCTCGCCTGCCGGATCGCTGGAACTGAAGTCCATGTCATGGACGTAAATGAGAAACGTAAAGCGATCGTTGAGGGACTGGGCGCGTCATTTGCCGCACCCGATGCAGCGCCCTTGGATGCCGACATCGTTTTTCACACCAGCGCTCACGAAGCCGGACTAGCGAGTGCGATTAACCATGCCGGGCTTGAAGGGCGGATCATCGAGATGAGTTGGTATGGACAAAAGCCTGTCTCGATCCCGCTCGGCGGAGCGTTTCATTCACGCCGGTTGCAGATCCACTCATCGCAGGTTGGGCAGGTCTCGCAAGGCCATAGGGCCCGTTGGCCCTATCGCCGCCGCCTCGAAGCCGCCTTGAGGCTGCTTGATGCTCCGATTCTGGACGAACTGGTCGGCAACGAGATCGATCTTGATGACGTGCCGGACCGTTTGCCAGAGTTGCTGTTAGGGGATGGCTTGGCGCCGGTTATCCGCTATCCATGGGAGTGATTTGCGCCAGCGCGGGCATCGCGGGCTGGCCCGAGGTCATCGTCTAGCGTTGATGAGTTGGCTGGCCGGCGCGATGCCGGCGTTTGTTCGAAGACTATAAGTCCGGAGACCACCAAATGTATTCCGTTGAAGTGCGCGACCGCATCATGATCGCCCACAGCCTTCCCGATCCCTTCTTCGGGCCTGCCCAGAACATGCATGGCGCGACGTTCGTCGTGGATGTTGCGTTTTTCCGTGAGGAGATGACGGCGCAGAACGTGGTTGTCGATATCGGCGCTGCGCTTGATGTTCTCAACAAGACGCTGAAGCCGCTCGCCTACCAGAACCTCGACACGCTTCCGCAGTTCAAGGGCGTGCTGACAACGACGGAATTCCTGGCCAAGTACATCTTCGACCAGATGGCTTCAGCCGCGAAGACCGGCGCGCTCGGTGCCGACGGCAAGGGGCTGGCGAAAATCCGCGTAACGCTGCACGAAACCGATCTGGCGCGCGCTGCTTTCGAGGGGCCGGTCGGTGACTGAAACCGTTTTTGCGATCCCCGGACTAATTGACAGCCCGACCGGCGGTTATGGTTATGACCGCCGGTTACTCGGACTGCTGCCTGCACTCGGCGTTCAAGTTCGGCATCTGGAACTACCTTCAGGCTTTCCTGAACCCAGTGACAGCGACCTGACGGAAACAGCGCGATTGCTTTCTGGAACGGCGCCGGATACGACACTGCTAATTGACGGGCTTGCTCTCGGTGCCATCCCAGCCGAACTGCTCAGGGGGCTGGACCGCCGCATCATCGCACTGGTGCATCATCCGCTGGCTCTTGAAACGGGGTTGAGCGAGGACAAACGCGAACGGTTCCAAGCTGCCGAACAGGCCGCACTTGAGCACGTCGAACAGACGATCGTCACCAGTAGGGCAACCGCGAAAATTCTGGCGCAGGACTACGGCGTCGATGCCGAGCGCATTACGGTTGCTGAACCGGGGACCGATCCGGCCCACCGGGCGACCGGGACCGGCACACCGATGCAGCTTTTGTGCGTCGGGGCTGTTTCGAAGCGCAAGGGCTATGACGTCCTGATCGCAGCATTGAACGAGATTGCCGACCGGGATTGGCGGCTGACTATTACCGGTGCGCTCGACCGCGATCGCGACGCGGTCCGGACGCTCGAAGCTGCAATCGCGGCAAACAAGTTCCAGGACAGGGTACAGCTTGCCGGCGTCGTCGTGCCAGCGACACTCGACCGGTTTTATGAAAGCGCTGACCTATTCGTCATGCCGTCTTTGTTCGAGGGCTACGGCATGGTGCTCGCAGAAGCCATGGCGCGCGGATTGCCGATTGTTTGCACCACGGGTGGGGCTGCTGCCGAGACCGTGCCTGATGAAGCTGCGATCAAGGTCGCGCCCGGCGATGCCGCCCAGCTTGCCCGCGCCATCGACACCGCGCTATCTGACCGCAAACTTCGCGCGCGGCTGGCCGATGCGGCCTGGGAGGCGGGCCGCAAACTTCCGACCTGGCATGAAACCGCACGGCGCGTGGCCGCCGTGATATTGGATCTCAAGACATGACCGGGTTCAGTGCCGACTGGCTTGCATTGCGCGAGGCGGCTGATCATCGCGCGCGCAACAGCGATCTCGCCAATGGCCTTCAGGCCCGGTTTGCCCAGCGCGATGCGGTCAACGTCGTCGATATTGGTTGCGGCAGCGGCTCCAACCTGCGTGGCACTGCGCCAAACCTGCCGGAGCGCCAAAGCTGGACGCTTGTCGATTATGACGCCGCCCTGCTGTCTGCTGCACGCGGAGAGCTGCAAAAATGGGCCGATGCTAGCGAAGTGAACGGCGAGGGAT
>CAYGRH010000428.1:0-2507 GCA_964352165.1 uncultured Hyphomicrobiaceae bacterium
GTCCAAACTTGAATGCGGACATCCAAGCCCCCGACGCGGTGGCAACAGGCGGTTTCTAAAACAATGGCAACTTGCGGGTAAGCATCATCGTGATGTCACGGTTCACAAATAATCACGTATTCGCAATGAGCGTCGAGAGCTTGAAGGGGATCGCAAAAGCACGGAGTCAGCGTGTGTGTGGAAGCTGGGAGATGCACGAAGCTACCAGTCTCTCACTTTTCTAGGAGCACCATATCCAAGCGGGAGGATTATCGAAGTAACCGGCAACTATCATCACCGGGTTTTGCTTATTTAAAATCGGTAGTTGGCCTAAACTCGCCCAGTGTGCAGCGAGGGTTCTAGGCTGATCGTGGCATCTTCGATCGCCCTACTCTGGCTTTGAAACTGGGAGAAACGGTATTCGAGCTTCACGGAGAGATTGTTTGTAAACCGTGTCTCTGCCCCGGCGAGAAGAGAGTACCCACTGAAGTCGGGGATTTCATACGAGCCAGCTTCATTGTCGAAGAAGCCTTCAGCGTCGCCCATCATTAATCTTGAATAGCCTGCTCCAGCATACCAAAGAGTGTCGGGTGACGCTAAGAGGCCAAGTCGGGCGCCAACGGTCCACATGCCGTCCACTGCAACGGTCCCGCCGGCAGTATCTCCGAAAAATGCCCCAGACGCTTCGCTCTCGATTCCCGAAAAATCGTAGTCAACGAAAGCGCCGACGACGAATGACCGGCTGGCTTGGAAATCTGCACCAGCCTGCAGTGATCCAATGAAACCCTCGCCGCCAATTCCATCCAGCGACGCGGTATCGCCGTCGAATTCGAAGCCAAGCTTATGATTTATGCTACCTGCCCCAACTGCGGCGCCAATATAAAACCCAGTCCAGCTGGATGGTTGAAAGTCCTGCGCTGCTGCCTGCCCGCCTGTAAGCAACAAGAGCGCGACGCCCGTGACTGCCAACATCTCATATGCTCGTCTCATTATCCGAACTCCAACGCCTACACGAACGTACTCGACTGCAATTTCAGCTCGCAAACTTCAACTGTCCATCTGCATTCTGCAAAAAACGCTACAGCCTACAACAAGGGGAAGTTGACGCGCACTCTATATGCTTTCCAATGTTGCGTTGATGTCACCGTTTTGTTGATATGAGTCAGAATTCGCATGGTGGCTGGGATGGCTTGAGCCGCGCTGGCTATCAGCCGTCGTAAATCGCCAGACTTAGCCGATAATCTAACTGAGCTCGTCTCCTAACGTGATTGGGCCTCGCTTGTTGAGAGTGGCCAGCCCGCCTGGGGCCGGAGGCGATGCGCTTTTTTGGCGTTCAGCGTCCGTGCTTGCGCCCGGGATCTGCAGCCGCGATCAGTCGGGTGACTTCGTCAGGAGTTTGAAGTCCTTGTCGAACTTCAGGTCGTACTGCTTGCCGTCCTCGCATTTGGCGTCGTCGACTTCGAAGTAGCCCGATGCCTCGGCTTCTTTTTCGTACTCGCCTCCTTCGCAGCCCTGTGCGGCTACGGCTTCCTTGAGCTTGGCTGCTTCTTCGGCTGAGGGCTTTTCGTCAGCGAACGCGGCGGTGCTGGCGAAGACGGCTGCAATGGCGGCGATAACGATGCGTTTCATGTTTCTCTCCGGAATGTTGGGTTCAGCGAATGGGCTCCAATGCGACGGCATGGGGGATGGGGTTGCAGAGGGCCAGTTCTCTTCGGAAGAGGATACTCTACTCCTGTTTTCATAGCAGGCGGGCTTGTTCCCCAAAAGGCGCCGAGAAATTCCCGATTTCTACAGCCGGGGTTGAGGTTGGTATGATGCCGAGGGGCCTGTGCGCCGTTCAGTCCTTCTTGGCTCGGGTGACGCGGAAGTGGGGGTTGAGTTCGATGTCGTAGCGGCGGCCGTCGGGGCAGCGCGCGCCTTCGACTTCGTAGCGGTCCTTCCAGTCGTCGTCGTCCTTCTCGATGCGGCCGCCGTAGCAGCCTGCATCGGCCAGCACGCCGCGGATCTTGCGGACTTCGGAATGGGAGAGGCGGTCGCCTGCGGAGGCTGTGGTTGCGAAGCCCGCGGCGATGAGAATTGCGGCGGTGAGCGTGCGTATCATGATCGAACTCCGGGTCGATTGAATCTGGGCGTTTGCGGAAGAGAGTAGATCAATTTGGTCGCGTTGTGACCGCTCCGGCGCGATCTGCGTAAACGAAAAGCCCGGCCACGCTGATTTTGCGGGCCGGGCTGTTTTATTCATGCGGATGCTAGGGTTGTTCGCGATCAAGCGACTTCGGCTGCGCGGGCCGCGTCGCGCTTGCGCTCTTGCTTTTTGCGCTCGTTGGGATCGAGCCAGCGCTTGCGCAGGCGGATCGAGTCCGGAGTGATTTCGACGAGTTCATCGTCAGCGATGTAGCTGAGCGCCTTTTCAAGCGACAGCCGCATCGGCGGGGTCAGCGTGAGGGCTTCGTCCTTGCCGGACGAGCGGATGTTGGTCAGCTTCTTGCCTTCCACGACGTTGACGATCAGGTCGTTTTCGCGCGTGT
>CAYGRH010000429.1:0-2506 GCA_964352165.1 uncultured Hyphomicrobiaceae bacterium
CGTCCTTGTAGAATTCGGTCGCCGCGCAGTCGAGCGCCAGCATGACGTCGTCGCCCGGCTTATAGCCGGCAGTCTCGATCGACTTCATGATGAACCCCAGCGCATCGTCCGCCGACTTGAGGCCCGGTGCAAATCCGCCCTCGTCGCCGACGTTGGTGTTGTGGCCTGCATCCTTCAGCGCTTTTTTCAGCGTGTGGAAGATTTCCGCGCCGATGCGCACCGCATCCGCGCAGCTTTCTGCGTTGACCGGCATGATCATGAATTCCTGGATGTCGATCGGGTTGTCGGCATGCGCGCCGCCGTTGACGATGTTCATCATGGGAACGGGAAGCACGTGGGCTGCTGCGCCGCCGATGTAGCGGAACAGCGGCAGGCCGGAGGTCTCGGCGGCTGCCTTGGCGGTGGCCAGCGAAACGCCGAGAATGGCGTTGGCGCCCAGGCGGGACTTGTTGGGCGTGCCGTCAAGCGCGATCAGGGCCGCGTCCACGCCGCGCTGGTCCTCGCCGTCCATGCCGACGAGCGCATCGAAGATCTCGCCGTTGACCGCGTCGACCGCCTTGGTCACGCCCTTGCCGAGATAGCGGGACTTGTCGCCGTCACGCAGTTCGACGGCTTCGTGTGCGCCGGTCGATGCGCCCGAGGGTACGGCTGCCCGCCCCATCGCGCCGTCTTCCAGCACGACATCGACTTCGACGGTCGGGTTGCCGCGGCTATCGAGGATTTCGCGGCCGATGATGTCGATGATCGCTGTCATGGTGGCTCCTTGGGGTCAGTATCTTGAAGGGTCGGCAACTTTGCGAGTGGTGATGCCGCCGGGCGGGTTTACGGGCCCGTCATTGGGGCTTCCATTAGCCGAGGGGACCGGGCGGCGCTAGCCTCAATCAGGTTGCGGGCGTCATTCGGCAACAGTTTTGAGGCCGCGGAGCGCGGTTTCGTATTGCGAAGCACCCTACGCACCAAGCGCACTAAACACTGTTTGAGCAAAAGTGCTTGCGATCCCCATGGTCCTCGCGCTATGTCACACTCCTGACATAACAGTCCACTGAGCGTCTCGGTCTTTTCAGCTTTTTCCTGATGCGAGAATACTGGCCGCTCTGGATGAGAACATAAGACTACGCGGATCCCCCCGATCCGCCACCTGATTAAGAGGCTGCCGACAGGCGGCCTTTTTTGTTGTCTGGATGGCAGCCGGAAGGGCAAACTTTCCCGCGTCGTAACAGTGTGCAATGCGAGGATGAAACGTGGCACTTGAGGACAATGATACGAACCGGCACCAAGCTGCGCTCGTCTTGTTTTCCGGTGGGCAGGACTCGACTGTCTGCCTGGCGTGGGCCCTTGAGCGGTATGCAAGGGTCGAGACGATTGGCTTCGACTACGGGCAGCGCCACATCGTCGAGCTCAAGCAACGCCGCCGCGTGTTGATGGAATTGCGCGCTGCGTTTCCCGAATGGGCGGAAAAGCTCGGCGACGATCACCTCTTGGCTTTGCCTACGCTGGCTGCCATCAGCGAGACCGCGCTTACCCGGGATGCCGAGATCACCTTCACGGCCAGCGGGCTGCCCTCGACCTTTGTGCCGGGTCGCAATCTGCTATTCCTGACGTATGCGGCTGCTGTTGCCTATCGCCGTGACATCGGTGTTCTGGTTGGAGGTATGTGCGAGACGGACTACTCAGGCTATCCCGATTGCCGCAGCGAGACGATTGCAGCACAGCAGAGCGCTCTGTCGCGGGGCCTTGATCGCGAGATCCGCATCGAGACGCCGCTGATGTTCATCGACAAGGCTGCGACTTGGGCGCTGGGCGAAGATCTCGGCGGGCCGCGGCTGACGTCCGTCATCGTCGACGATACCCATACCTGTTATCTGGGGGACCGTTCGAAGCGTCATGCCTGGGGGTATGGGTGCGGTGAATGTCCTGCATGTCAGTTGCGGGCCAAGGGATGGGATAAATGGCTAGCCGACGCGAACTGATCAAAGCTATCGATTTCGCGCTGTCGGGCGAATGGGATCAGGCCCATGCCATCGTGCAGAAGCACGAAAACGACGCGCGGGCCTGCCTCATCCATGCGGTGCTGCATCGGCAGAAGGGCGAGAAGGAAAACGCGCTCTACTGGTATCAGCGCGGCGGGCAGATGACGTGGCCCGATACCGATCCCGACGGCCAACTGTTCCGGCTGCGCGATGAACTGGATTACCAGTATTAGCGAACACGTTTGTTGGCCCACGCTTCCTAAAGTCGCGTGGGGCTGGTTGCTTGCGGGCGTTGGGGGCTGGCTGGCCGGTGCGGGGCTGGTTGCCTAAAGACACAGACGGAGCGGTTCTGGCGAGGCAGTACGGCGGGGTGTGGCATTCACCTCGGCCCGCCCAACATCGGCGTGACGAATGTTGGCAATCATTCCGCCCAACATCGGCCTGGCGAATGATGGCAAAGTTAAAGAGTGCAGGACTCGCGGAGGGTTGGATCCCGGGGTCATGCCCCGGGATGACAGGGTTGGGGTGTGGGTGGC
>CAYGRH010000430.1:0-2484 GCA_964352165.1 uncultured Hyphomicrobiaceae bacterium
GGACGTGTGATCTGACCCACGGCTATGTCTCAATCAATGCCGACTACCGGAGCTGATCGACCCACCTTACGGGAAGGCATCACACAATGGACGCTGAGTTCTGGCTCGAACGCTGGCAATCAAACGACATCGGCTTTCACCGCGATGCCTTTAATCCACACCTTCTCGAACATTGGCCGGAACTGAAACTGGACGCAGGCAGCAGCGTCTTCGTCCCGCTTTGCGGCAAGTCCCGCGACATGGTCTGGCTGGCAAGCCGCGGCCACCGCGTCATTGGCGTCGAACTGAGCGAATTGGCCGTGGAGCAGTTCTTTGCCGAAAACGTGCTTGTACCGGAAATCGCAAAAACCGCAGACCACCAGGTTTATTCAGCCGGACCGTTTGAAATTTGGTGCGGAGATATCTTCGTTCTGCCTGCCGATGCACTAAGTAACATTGCAGGCGTCTACGACCGCGCGAGCCTGATCGCCCTGCCGCCTGCGATGCAGCGACGTTATGCGCAATTTATGCAGACCGTCGTCCCGCCGCAGACCCCCGTCCTCCTGCTATCGCTCACCTACGATCAAACTCAGATGAAAGGCCCGCCGTTCTCCATTCCAGTCGAAACTGTCCGCGAACTGTATACAGACGGCTTCGACATCGACGAGCGCGCCCACGCCGAAGTCATCGAGGCGAACAAGAATTTGCAAAAGCGCGGCCTGACATCGGTGATCGAAAGCTGCTACGTGTTGCGGCGCAAACAAGAAAACGGCCAGGAGTTGGGGAACTAGGCTGAGCCATCAGCCGAAGTCGCAACCCGTCAGATCCGATTTTCCAGCCACGGAGCACGCTGCCAGAATGCGCTATCAATGGACCGACGCGCTCCGGCTTTGCGTGCTGTACGGGCTAGGCTATCTCGCGGTCGCCGCCGTCGCCGTCGCAGCTTACCGGCAATGGGGTGAAAACGAACGTGAAGCGATAGAGGTTGTCGCCGCGATTACGGCCATCGCTATTGGCCTCATTGCACAACGTAACGTGTTGTCGGCTTGTATCTCCGGCGGTATTGGCTTTTGGCGCTGGTGGGGAGCTCTACTTCTCGGCCTGACCATCATGGCAGCGACACTGGGCTTGATTGCGCTCGTCTGGTCGGTCGCCGAAAATTCCGGAACACCCCTCAGCGTATGGCTCATTGAGGTTGCAAACCCGGCCATCGACCGATGGACCACTTTGGCCGACGGACCAATAGCAGACTCTTCGACCTGGGCACCGAACGCAATATTTGTAGCCGTGCTGGTTCCCATACTGCTTTTGATTTACTGGCCGCTTGCAAGCTTGATCAGCAAACGTATCGGCCGCAATGCGCGCCCTTACCTGCTCGCCGTTTGCATCACCGCCGTCCTGGGCGACCTTGCGCTCCGGTTCGCGGAGGGCTTGGCCCCCCATCTACTAGGCGGCCTGCCCGATGCAGCATTCTGGACTTCCCTGATAGCAGCAGCCGGTATCCTGGGCGCAATTGAGGGCGCAATACTGAGCATCGCATTCTTCGCCATGTCAGCCCGCAGCACGCCGGCTGCCATCCCGCCCGCCCCCGGTCCGGACACGCCAGCATCATGACGAAACCGATCCTGTTCGTTGTGGCCGCAGCCCTCGTCGATGCCGACAACCACGTATTGATCGCCCAGCGCCCGCCCGGTAAATCGATGGCCGGCCTTTGGGAATTTCCTGGCGGTAAACTCAACCCCGGCGAGACACCCGAAGCAGCACTTCGCCGCGAACTCGAAGAAGAGCTGGCAATCGAGGTGTGTGAAACCTGCCTCGCACCGTTCACCTTCGCAAGCCACGCCTACGACACGTTCCATCTGATGATGCCGCTTTATATCTGCCGCAACTGGGAAGGCGAAATCACACCGCGCGAGGGCCAGGAGATCGCCTGGGTCCGCGCCAACCGCCTGCAGAATTACCCGATGCCGCCAGCAGACCTGCCGCTGCTCCCGTTCCTTCGCGACCTGCTTTCGCCGTCGTGACCCTAAACCCAAAAGGATTGTTCACAAGCTGCTCAGATCCGCCCTTGCAAGCCCGAGAAGTGCCGGCTCAGCCCGCGTAATCCGTCGCACGGCCACGCCAAAAACCTTGCCGGCCATCGCGCCCTTGGCGCCGAACGGTTCGACAAAGTCTGTGACATCGCAGTGGCCAGCCCAGCCATCGACGACGCTACCCGTCAGGTAAACGCCGCCCCACGCCCCTGTCGCAAGCAGCAGATCTCCCGCAATGCTGCCGAGCAGCCGCCCCGCAAGCCGGGCCGTGGTAACCGCGGCTTCATCACGCGGCTTTCCCGATGCGGCTTCGAATACCTCAGATGCCGACGTTTCATCACTGACCGCTCCACCCAGTGCCGCATAGACCGCGACGATCCCGCGCCCGGACAGAATATCTTCCACCGATCGAAAGTCAGAAGTCGCTAAGCGCTGCGCAACGTCGCTGCCGGCAAGCCGCGCCACATCCGGC
>CAYGRH010000431.1:0-2483 GCA_964352165.1 uncultured Hyphomicrobiaceae bacterium
TCTACGATTACTCCGGTTAGGCAGGGACCTGATCGGTTCAGGACGAGCCACAAGCTTAATCGGCGCGAATTGTCGGCGCCACCAGCAAGTGCACCGTCAGATACCGTCAAAATTGCAAACCATGTTGGCAAAAGCTGCACGGCGCGACTGGCCCGAATTGTCCCGGGCACGCCCTACCCGGTGTTCGTTCACCAGCATGCAGCGACCTCAGCCCCGCACCAGCCAGACGAGCACCACTCCGATCGCAACGGCAATAATGCCGCCCAACCGTAACGCCTGCTCAGGCGTCATGGCGGCCGCTTCCAGCATGCGCACCGCCAAGTGCGGAAAGAGGGCCCATAACAGGCCCTCCACCACAAACACCAGTCCTATGCCAACGATCAGATCGCTCATGCCGCAAACAGTCCGGCTGGCCGCCTACTATTTCGGATCAACGCCCTTGGCATCCGAGAAATACCGGAAGAACTCGGTATCAGGCGAGATCACAAGCCGCGTATCGCCGGACTTCAAAGCCGACTCATAGGCCTGCATCGAGCGATAGAACGCAAAGAAGTCGGGATCCCGGCCAAACGCCTTGTTAAAGATGGCGTTGCGTTCAGCATCGCCCTCACCTCGCATCAGTTCCGAAGTCTTGGTCGCCTCGGCCTTGATGACGGTGGCTTCACGATCCGCGGTTGCCTTGATGCGGTTTGCAGCAGCCGTACCTTCCGCGCGGATTTCCGTCGCCTCACGCTGGCGTTCCGTCTGCATCCGCCGATAGATGGCTTCCGAGTTGGCTTCCGGCAGATCGGCCCGCTTGATGCGGACATCTACGACCTTGATGCCGAAGTCCGTCGCATCGATGTTCACCTGATCGAGGATATTCTTCATCAACTGTTCGCGCTTGTCGCGCACCACGTCCTGGAACGTTGCCCCCCCGAGCGCACGGCGCAGAGAAGATTCCAAAACGTTGCCGAGCCGCTGACGCGCTATCCGTTCGTCACGAACCGTCTGATAAAACAACAGCGGATTGGTAATCCGGAAGCGGGCGAACGCATCGACGACAACACGCTTCTGGTCAGCCGCGATGACTTCCTGCGGCTGCGTATCCAGATCGAGGATACGTTTGTCGTAGTAGTCAACCGTCTGCACGATTGGCAGCTTCCAGTGCAAACCAGCCGAACTGACCGTCTTGCCGTCACCGTCTGCTTTGTATTCGTTGATGACATTCACGGGCTTACCGAACTGCAGCACGATGGCTTGTTCGGTTTGGCGCACGATGAACGCCGACATGTAGACAGCCGCCCCAGCGACACCGAGAAGGACGACCAAAATCGCTAGAAAGATACGCATGGTCACTGACCTCCTGTGCTGGAATTGTTGGCCGGCGACTTCTTGCCGAGTTCATTGAGCGGAAGGTAGGGCACGACCCCCTGTCCGCCGCTGCCGGTGCCCAGAATGATCTTATCGGTCCCACCCAGCACTTTTTCCATGGTCTCAAGGAACATGCGCTGGCGCGTCAGCTCAGGAGCCTTTTCGTACTCTCCGAAGACTTTTTCGAAGCGGGCAGCCTGACCGGTAGCTTCTTGAACCGTCTGCTGCTTGTAGCCTTCTGCCGCCTGCAGGATGCGTTCAGCCTGACCGCGCGCTTCTGGAACGATGCGGTTGGCATACGCCTGCGCTTCGTTCTGAATACGCTCCTGGTCAGCTTTTGCCGCCTGCACGTCACGGAAGGCATCGATGACCTTGGACGGTGGGTCGACCTTCTGCATCTGCACTCGTGTGATGCGGATACCCGCGCCGTAACCATCAAGCGTCTTCTGCATCAAGACCTGTACAGCGCGTTCTGTCTTCTGCCGGTCTTGCGTCAGGATCGGCTGAATATCGGACTGACCGACGATCTCGCGCATCGCGCTTTCGGCAACTTCCTTAACCGTCGTCTCGGGATTCTGGATGTTGAACAAGAACTGCTCAGCTCCCGTCTGGCCCGTCTCGGGATCTTTGTCTTCGGCCTTAATGCGCCAGAACACCACGAAGTCCACGTCGACGATGTTTTCGTCACCCGTCAGCATCAAGCTCTCTTCTGGAACGTCACGTGCAGCATTCGTAACCGAGTTGCGCGCGCCACCGAACGACCGCATACCGATCTCGATTGAGTTTTCGCGCGTCACCTGGGGCAACAGCACTTCCTCGACCGGATAAGGCAGCCGGTAGTGCAGCCCTGGCCCTTCCTGACGGTGGAATTCACCGAAGCGGAGGACGACGCCCAGCTCATCGGGCTTCACCGAATACGTGAACGCATAAAAGATCAAAACACCCGCAGCGACCACGGCAGCCAGAAACATCAACGGACCCGGCAAACCGCCGCCGCCCATGACCTGCTTCATGCGGTCCTGGCTACGTTTTAGAATTTCTTCGAGATCCGGCTGCTGGCCGCCACCGCCGCCACCTTGGCCGCCGCCGCCCTGGCCCCATGGGCCTTGACCCCAAGGGCCTCCACCATT